>JBCBZE010000108.1:0-9422 GCA_039815505.1 Bacteroidota bacterium
AAAGCACTATGGGCTTTGCAAATAATTAACAATTTTGTTTAACTTTTTAAATGCCTTAATGGGAATGTAAGTGATAAAAACGACGTATTTTTGCATGCTGAAAACCAACGCATCGCTTGATGATAGAATTGTTCAAAAAAGTTTTTCTCTCTACCCGTTTAATGGCCGTTCTTTTCCTTGTTTTTGCAACTGCCATGGCCTTTGGTACGTTCATAGAAAGTTGGTATAGTACCGAAACGGCACGGATATGGATTTACAACACGACCTGGTTCGAAGCGATCATGGTATTTTTTGTTATCAATTTTATTGCAAATATTGTAAGGTATAGGTTGCTCCGTAAAGAAAAATGGCCCGTATTGATACTACATCTTTCTTGGATACTCATTATTTTGGGCGCTTTTATTACAAGATATGTAAGTTTTGAGGGCGTGATGCCGATACGTGAAGGGGAATCTGAGAAGGTTTTCTATTCCGATAAGACCTATTTGACCGCTTTTATTGACGGCGAAATCAATGGAGAACAAAAGCGCAAGCGATTGGAGGACGACCTTATCGTGACTCCGGAGGCCCTGAAATCGTCTTTACCGTGGAAAAATGATTTTAATGGCCAACCTTTTACGATTTCCTATGTTGGTTTTATCCAAGGCGCTAAGGAAGGACTGATTCCGGATGAAAATGGTAAGGAATTCTTGAAAATCGTAGAAGCCGGTGATGGGAATCGTCATGAACACTATTTGGAAAATGGTCAGATAGCCAGTATCCATAATGTCCTTTTTTCTTTGAACAATGAAACGGCCGGGGCTATAAACATCTTTACTACCGATAGCACATATAGCATTAAATCTGCCTTCGACGGCACTTTTATGCGTATGGCCGATCGTCTTCAGGGACAGTTGACAAAAGATAGTTTACAGACCTTACAGTTGCGTTCTTTGTATAATACGGCAGGAATGCAATTCGTAATTCCAGACCCTTTGTTAAAAGGTTCAAATGGTATTGTAGCTTTGCCTAAAAATGAAATTACGGATGCTTCCCAAGACGCTTTGATCGTTTCCATAGAGGCCAATGGGGAAAAAGTAGAGAAAAAACTTTTAGGCGGACAGGGATCTTCCAACTTTTCGGAAAAGTTTGCCGTAGGAGGACTGGATTTTACCTTGGCCTATGGTTCCAAGGTCTACGAATTACCCTTTAGTATTCAATTGAACGATTTTATAGCCGAGAAATACCCGGGTACCGAAAAAGGGTATGCTTCATTTATGAGCAAGGTTACCGTAAATGATGAACGCCCCTTTGATTATGATATTTTCATGAACAACATCCTAGATCATAGGGGATACCGTTTTTTTCAATCGAGCTTTCATCCGGATGAAAAAGGAACCATTCTTTCCGTAAATCATGACCAATGGGGTACTTGGACAACCTATGTTGGATATTTTCTACTGTATATCGGATTAATGGGGATCATGTTTTTTGGGAATACCCGTTTTAAGGATTTGGCATCGTCCTTGGAAAAGGTAAAAAAGAAAAAGGCGGTTATGAGCGCCCTCTTTTTGCTGGGGCTGGTTTTGAATACTGTCGCACAAGAGGAGCATGGACATACAGCCATGCCGACGGCCCGGCAAGTAGATTCCATATTACAAACGACCATTGCATCGGAAGCGCATGCGGAGAAGTTTGGGAAATTGGTAATACAGGACGATGGCGGACGTATGAAACCCATAAATACCTTTGCATCGGAGGTATTGCGAAAACTTAGCTTACGTGATAAGTATAAGGACTTAAATGCCGACCAGGTGTTCTTATCCATGATGTTGCACCCTGCAGCATGGTATAATCTGGAATTCATAGCGCTCGATAAAAAGGGAAAGAACGATAGTATTCGAAAAGTTATTGGTGTTCCCAAGGGTCAGCGCTATGTAAAAGCGACAGACTTCTTTGATGGGAGTGGACAATATAAGTTGGCACCTTATCTAGATGCCGCTACGTCTACCAATAACCCCAATAAGTTTGAACAGGATTTAGAGGATGCCAATATACGCCTTAGCCTTCTAAATAGGGCCTTGAGCGGGGAAATCATTAAAATATTCCCATTGTTGAACGATGAGAACAATAAATGGATCTCCGCGATAGAGTACCGTTCAGGTCAATTTCAAGTTTCGGATTCCCTATATGGTAATTTTATAAAAAACGCGGTACCGTATTACCTGATATCCTTAAGAAAGGCAATAGGAAATGGTGATTATTCGGAAGCGGATAAACTCGTGGAAGCCTTTCATCAAAACCAAGTAAATCATGGAAGTGAAGTGTTGCCTTCCGAAAAGAAGGTAAATGGGGAAGTGCTCTACAACAACTTGGATATCTTCAATCGATTGTATAAATTTTATGCGCTCACCGGTGTTTTGATGTTTCTTGTGCTTATTTTTCGCATTTTCAAGGATCGTGAAATATGGAAAGCAGCTACCTATCTGTTCAAGGGAACTATTGTGATATTTTTTATCTGGCATACGGCAGGACTGATTTTACGATGGTATATTTCCGGACATGCACCTTGGAGCGATGCTTATGAAAGTATACTATATGTTTCTTGGGCCACTATGGGTATGGGAATGCTTTTAGGACGTAAGAGTGATATGACCATAGCTGCGACCGCTTTTGTTACCTCTATGTTATTGTGGATCGCCCATCAGAGTTGGGTGGATCCTTCCATTGGTAACTTGGTTCCTGTATTGGACAGTTATTGGTTAATGATCCATGTAGCCGTTATAGTGGGCAGTTATGGACCTTTGACCGTTGGAATGATCTTGGGGGTAGTTTGCCTATTGCTTATTATTTTAACCAATAAGCAAAACAAAAAACGCATGGAAATCAACTTAAAGGAACTCACGATTATCAATGAGCTTACCCTTACCGTAGGCCTTATTATGTTGACCATTGGGAACTTTTTGGGCGGACAGTGGGCCAATGAGAGTTGGGGCCGTTATTGGGGGTGGGATCCAAAAGAAACCTGGGCCCTGATATCGATTATGGTCTATGCATTCGTAATCCACACGCGTTTAGTACCTGGCCTTCGAGGCAGATGGACCTTTAATTTTTTGAGTATTGCGGCTTTTGGTAGTATCATGATGACCTATTTTGGCGTGAATTTTTACTTGGTAGGATTGCATAGTTATGCCAGTGGTTCACCGGTAATTACCCCAACCTTTGTTTGGTATATTGTTTTTGGAGTACTTGTTTTAGGCGGTATAAGTTATTGGAGGTATAAGATAAATTATGCCAAATAAAGTTTTATTGTAAGTATCCTTAACCGGGAGCTACTAAAGGGGTAATTTTAAAAACAAACAAGATGAAAAAATCACACACTATCGGCTACGCTATATTATCCCTTGTTTTCTTATTGGTATCACACGGTACATTTTCGCAATCCATTAAGAAAGGGAAATTTGAAAAACAGAATAAATCAATCACGGGAACTTTTGAAATCGTTAAAAAGGATGGCGGTACATATGTGGTCTTAAGTGATGACTTCAAGACAAAGAGCGCCCCGGATCTAAAAATCTTTCTTTCCAAAAAAACGGTCGCTTCCGTTACGGGAAAGAATGCTACCAAAGATGCAGCTTTTGTAGCGAAGTTAAAGAAGAGCAAGGGTGGACAGTCCTATAAGATCCCGTCCAATGTAAGTTTGGCTAACTATAAGTCCATACTTATTCATTGTGAGGAATACGGAGTGTTCTGGGGCGGTAGCAATTTATAGATTTTTATCACAAAAGAGACTTTACCTTTTATAAAATACAGACTCCCTTGGAATGACAAGGGAGTTTTTTTTGATGTATAAAAAAAAAGATGCATCTTTGCTTCATCATGAAGTAATGGAATTTATGTTTTTTATAGATGTCATAGGGGGCTTTCCCAATAAGTAATCGACTACTTGTCGGTGTGGTGACACTATACACTTTTCTTTTTCACATAAATTCTTAAGTAATGACTTATCAAAAAATACCTTCTTTAAAAAAATTAGTTCACTATTTCATTATTGCCGTTACCGGTAAGGAAACCGAGTTTACGACCGGAAGTATCCGTAAGGCTATTTTTATGCTGTCCATTCCCATGATCTTGGAGATGTTGATGGAATCTATTTTTGCCTTGGTGGATATCGCTTATGTTTCCCAAGTAAGTGTAAATGCCGTAGCGACCATAGGCCTTACAGAATCGGTTATTACTTTGGTATACGCCGTAGCTATAGGGCTCAGTATGGCAGCAACGGCCGTTGTGGCACGCAGAATTGGCGAGAAAGACGTGCAAGGCGCCAAGGAAGCTGCCGTGCAAGCCATTGCCTTGGGCATTATAGTGGCGCTGGTTGTAGGTGTAATAGGGTTTCTGTATGCCAAGGAAATTCTTGGGCTTATGGGTGCGGAACCCGATCTTATAGCAGAAGGCCATGGTTACACCCAACTATTGATCGGAGGTAATATTACGATACTTCTTTTGTTCTTAATCAACGCTATTTTTAGAGGGGCTGGGGACGCTTCCGTTGCCATGTGGACTTTGGTCCTGTCCAATGGCCTTAATATTATTTTGGATCCCATATTTATTTTTGGATGGGGACCGATCCCCGAGTTCGGGGTAATGGGTGCGGCCATAGCCACCAATATTGGTAGAGGTACTGCCGTACTATTTCAACTGGCCATTTTGTTTTTTGGTTGGAGCCAAATTAAAATTGGGTTCAAGGATATGGTCCTGAGGTTGCAAGTAATGCTTAATTTAATAAAAGTATCCTTGGGAGGTATCGCCCAGTTTCTTATCGGGACTTCCAGTTGGGTCTTTTTAATGCGTATGATGTCCGAATTCGGTAGCGAAGTACTGGCCGGCTATACCATTGCCATTAGGATAATGCTGTTTACCTTAATGCCATCTTGGGGGATGAGCAATGCCGCAGCTACCCTGGTAGGGCAAAACCTTGGTGCAAAACAACCCGATAGGGCAGAGGCTTCCGTATGGAAAACAGGAAAATACAATGCCTATTTTATGGGGTTGGTATCCATTATCTATTTATTGTTCGCCCATACCATTGTTGGTTGGTTCAATGATAATCCTATAGTTGTTGCCAATGGAGGACTTTGTCTTCAGATTATAGCTGCAGGGTATATTTTTTACGCTTATGGCATGGTAGTGACACAAGCCTTTAATGGAGCGGGGGATACCGGAACGCCTACCAAGATCAATTTTGTTGCTTTTTGGTTATTTCAATTACCCTTTGCTTATTTGGCGGCGATTACCTTTAAACTGGGGGCTTTGGGGGTTTTTATGGCCATTACCTTGGCGGAGGTCATGTTGGCCATAATCGCTATGGTCTGGTTTAAAAAGGGAGCCTGGAAAAAAGTTCAAGTTTGATCTTTTATCCAGAGGGTTCCCTCTTCCTTGGAAGAGGGAATTTTCAATTGCGGTAAATCAAAAAAAATTCTATCGTTTTTCTTAACTTTAGCCATAGTTAAATTGGAAGTGATGAATAGGGAAAAAAAAGGGATCAATACAATTTGTACACACTTTGGGGAATTGGAGGATAACGAGTTTAAAGGAGCGGTTTCCCCGCTCTATATGGCTTCTTCCTATGCTTTTGAGGATGTGGATATAAAACGGTACCCAAGATATTTTAACACTCCCAATCAGGAAGCACTTTCAAAGAAAATAGCAGCTTTGGAACACGCTGATTCTGCTCTCATATTTGGCAGTGGTATGGCGGCCATTAGTACGGCCCTTATGGCATTTCTTAAAGCCGGAGATCATATTGTACTGCAACGAACCCTATATGGGGGCACCTATAATTTGGTTACCGAAGAGTTCGAAAAATTCGGCATTTCGTATTCCTTTACGGATGGCCTGTCACCATCTGATTTTAATGACAAGATACAGGATAATACCAAGGTGATTTTTATTGAAACACCTTCCAATCCCTTATTGACCATAACCGACTTAGATGCTATTGCCAAACTGGCCAAACAACATCATATCGTTTCAATGATCGATAATACTTTTGCCAGTCCCGTAAATCAAAACCCTATTGATTTTGGGATAGATATCGTAATCCATAGTGCTACTAAATATATGGGCGGGCATTCGGATATATGTGCAGGGGCGGTTGCATCCAATGTAGTGTATATGGAACGTATTTTTAATTTAGCCAAGAATTTTGGCGGCAGTTTAAGCGATTATACCGTTTGGTTGTTGGAAAGAAGTATAAAAACCATGGGTATACGGGTTAAGGCACAAAATGAGAATGCGCAAAGAATGGCAGAATATCTCGCACAAAATGAAGATATTGAATCTGTCTATTACCCCGGGCTTGCTTCACACCCAGACCACGGATTGGCAAAATTACAAATGAAAGGTTTTGGAGGGATGTTATCCTTTGAATTAAAGGAAACCTTTGACGATTACAAGTTTAGAAAGGCACTGCGGCTGATAAAACCATCCATGAGTTTGGCCGGAGTTGAGAGTACCGTAATTTCACCGGCACAAACATCGCATGCTTTACTGAGCCCCGAGGAACGGGAAAGGCAAGGGATTTCGGATGGTTTAATCCGGTTTTCATTGGGTATAGAGGAAGTAGAGGATTTGATTTCCGACATAGAACAAGCGTTGAACAAAGTAAGGCCCAAGACCATCGCAACGACCCATTAACCATAAAAAATCAAATCAACTCAATGAAACTAGATATATTAGTGTTCGGGGCACATCCCGACGATGCCGAATTGGGAGCAGGTGGCACCATTGCCAAAGAGGTTGCCAGTGGTAAAAAAGTAGGTATTATAGATTTGACCCGAGGAGAATTAGGTACAAGGGGAACCGCTGAAATTAGAGATAAAGAAGCCGAGGATGCGGGTAAAGTTCTTGGCGTTTCCGTGAGGGAAAATATGGAATTTGCGGATGGTTTCTTCATAAACGATAGGGAACACCAATTGGGAATTATACGAATGTTACGCAAGTATCGCCCCGAGATTGTGCTTTGTAACGCCATAGATGACCGCCATATAGATCATGGAAAGGGCAGTAGCTTGGTAAGTGATGCCTGTTTTTTAAGTGGATTGATCAAGATCGATACAAAATTGGAGGGAGATGATGCGTGGCAAGACGCATGGAGGCCCAAACAAGTATACCACTACATTCAATGGAAAAATTTGGAACCCGACTTTGTGGTGGATGTTTCCGGACATATTGAAAAAAAGACACAGGCTATCGAGGCCTATGGTTCTCAATTTTATGATCCCAAGAGTAATGAACCAGATACGCCTATAAGTAGTAAAAACTTCATAGATAGTATCATATATAGGGCTAGGGATATGGGACGTTTGGTGGGTGTAGAGCACGCCGAAGGTTTTACGGCAGAGCGCTATATTGCTGTAAAAAGTCTAGCAGATCTTATCTAGCCTACGCGGTTTTTTGGTATTTTTTTTCTGCTTTGGGCAATGTAAAAAAGAATGTTGAACCTTTCTTAAGGTCACTTTTCACCCAAATTTCACCATCATTTTTTTCGAGCATTTCCTTACATAGCGAGAGCCCTAATCCCGTTCCTTTCTCATTATTGGTTCCATAGGTGGTAAGGTTGGAACTTTTGACGAATATCTCTTCTTGCATTGTTTTATCCATCCCAATTCCCGTATCCCGAACCGAAATCTCCCAATGATGTGTTTTTTCTTTTGCTTCAATGCTTACCAGCCCATTTTCTGGCGTAAACTTCAACGCATTGCTTATAAGATTTCTGACCACGATATCCACTTGGTTGCCATCGGACCATATTAAGGTGTTTTCCGGTAGTTTGTTCAATAATCGAATAGCCTTGTTCTCTGCAATTTCCGAAAGAAGATTTATATTATCGTCCACAATGTGTTCAAGGGCGACCAATTCCGGTTTCGTAACAATACCGTTCAATTGTGTTTGTCCCCAAGAAAGTAGATTGTTTAGCGTAAATGATATATGATCTACATCGGCACGTAGCTTGGGTATAAATTCAAATAATTCGTTTTTGGTCATTTCACCATCCTTAAAAAGCTTTAGAAGACCTTGAAGCGCCCCAATGGGACCTCTTAGGTCATGACCGATAATAGAAAAGAGTTTAGTTTTTGTCTCATTGATGCCCTTCAGTTCCCGTTCCCTTTTTTCCAACGCCTTCTTTTTGGCCTTTAGCTCTACATTTAGCTTCTTCTGGATTTTTTCGCCCCTTCTTATAAGAATGGTTATGACGATGAAGATGATCAAGATGGACAAGGCGGCATACACATAGTTCCTTTGCTTTGCCAAGGCTTTCTCATTCTTCTGGATCAAAATATTTCGCTGTTCGTCATGTTCTATTTTGGTATTCAACATGGCCAAACTTTTCTTGTTCTCGTTTGTGGACAGGGAATCCGACAACTTTTGAAAGACTTCATGATATTGCAATGCCGTAGCGAAATCCGCATTATTCTTATTAATTTTATAGAGCGTTTTGGCACACTTTTGCTTGCCTTCCATAAAATTGATCTTATCTGAAATGCTGAAAGCCTCCAAAGCATTTATTTGAGAGATACTATCTTTTCCAAGCCCTAGATATGCCTCGGCCATTCCATTAAGTAAATCTATTTTTGCCCTATCGTCCTGCAGATTTTTATGCAGCATATCACTTTGATTGTACCAATATAAGGCCCATTTAAACTTATTTTGCTTCAAATAGACTTTCCCCTTAATTTCATAGGCGTAGGCCAACCAATCCATTATTTTGTGTTTCTCAAAAATAGCGATGCTTTTATTTACGTGGAACATGGCATATTCCAACTTTCCCATATCGGCATAAATAGAGGCCATATTGCTCATAGATTCGGCCATGTTCGTATCAACACCTATAGCTACGTTTAGTTTTTTTACCTTTTCATAAAAATTTAGTGCTTCCTTATAATCCTTTTGGGAGGCGTAGAGATTTGCAATGTTCTCGTTCATTATGGAAAGCATCAATTTATCATTGAATTCGGTAGCCAAGTCTATTCCTTCCAGATAATTGTTCAATGCTTCGGCATAATTGCCCTTGTACGTATATTCACCGGCCAAACTGTTTTGGCTTCGTAACATCAATGGGTAATCTTGTGTTTCATTGGCCAAAGCCAGCGATTTCTTGTAGTAATCAATTGCATGTGTATTATCCCCTTTATCCGAGTAATAGTCGCCTATATTCAAAAGAGATTGAATTTCTCCATTTTTGTACCCGGCAGATGTACTGTAGCCCAATGCCTTCTTTGACAATACTAAAAGACTATCTGTATGATAGAAGCGAAGTTGACGCCCTAATTTGTTCAGCAAATCGATATAACTGGTATCCTTTGGATTAAAGTCATTTTTGCTTCTTAGTTCATGTATCTCTTTTTTTATGTCCTCGCGGATACTCTTTTGGGCGTTGCATA
>JBCBZE010000282.1:0-4703 GCA_039815505.1 Bacteroidota bacterium
CAACAAGGTATGGAAAAGATACCATCACATGGCCCTCTGCCCGTCAGTGTTCCAGGGGCAGTGGACGGATGGTTTGAATTGCATCAAAAATTCGGGTCAAAGCCCATGAAGGAGATTCTGGCCCCGGCCATTGATTATGCCGAAAAAGGCTTTCCACTGACAGAGCTCATCGCCTGGTATATACAACGTACCGTCCCCTTTTTTGAATCAAAAGGCTTCCCGAATATCGAGGATACCTACAAAACGCAAAACGGGGGTAAACTGCCCAATGAAGGGGAGATCTACAAAAACCCCTATTTGGCCAACACCTATAGGCTAATTGCCGAGAGCGGTAGAGACGCCTTTTATAAAGGGGACATCGCCAAGACCATAAGCAAATTCATCAAAGAGCAAGGGGGTTTTCTATCTGCCAAGGATTTTGCCGTGCACCGCTCGGAATGGGTAACGCCCGTATCTGTCAATTATAGGGGATACGACGTTTGGGAACTTCCCCCAAATGGTCAGGGAATTGCCGCCCTCCAGATGTTGAACATATTGAAAGGATATGACTTTTCGGACATCCAATTTGGAAGTGCCGAACATTTGCACCTCTTCACGGAGGCCAAAAAGTTGGCCTTTGAGGATCGCGCAAAGTACTATGCCGACATGGACTTTTTTGATGTTCCCGTTACCGAACTGCTTTCGGAGGAGTATGCGAACACCAGAAGAGCGCAAATCAGTGACAAGGCAAAAACCTATAGTGCTGGTGAAATTTCTGCCGGGGAAACGATTTATATGACCGTAGCTGATAATGAGGGTACTATGATATCTTTGATACAAAGCAATTACCGGGGCATGGGGTCCGGTATGGCACCGCCAAAGTTGGGTTTCATGCTTCAAGATCGGGGCGAATTGTTCAGCTTAAAACGTGGGCAGGCCAATACCTATGAACCGGGCAAACGTCCTTTCCACACTATTATTCCGGCATTCGTGACCAAAGAAGGCAAACCCTTTGTCAGTTTTGGGGTGATGGGAGGTGATTTTCAACCCATGGGCCATACGCAGATTGTCATGAACCTTGTTGATTTTGGTATGAACCTACAAGAGGCAGGCGATGCCCCTCGCTGGGATCATACCGGTGGAGCAAGTCCTATGGGAAAAACCACAGAGCATACTGGTTTAATACGCGTTGAATCCGGAATACCCTATTCCACACTTCGGGGTCTAATGGATAAGGGCCATAGGATTGGAACGGCCCGTGGCATTTATGGGGGCTATCAAGCTATTTTATGGGACGATGAAAACAAGGTCTATCACGGTGCTTCCGAAAGTCGTAAGGACGGACAGGCCGCCGGCTACTAATACTAATCGAATGATATATCCAAGAATGAAGTCAATTTTAAAACTAGGAATTTTATGGGGTGTACTACTCTTGGCCATCCCATTACAAGCTCAAGAAATTAACAGTAAAACCTTTGAGGGTCTTGAACTTCGGAATATTGGCCCGGCCTTTACCTCAGGACGAATAGCGGACATTGCCATGCACCCTGACAATGAAAATGTTTGGTATATCGCCGTTGGATCGGGTGGTGTATGGAAAACAACGAACTCCGGAACCACTTGGAAACCTATTTTCGATAAACAAACCTCTTTTTCCATCGGGGCCATAACCATTGACCCCAATAATCCCCATACCATTTGGGTAGGTACCGGAGAAAACGTAGGGGGTCGGCATGTTGCCTTTGGTGATGGTATCTATGTTAGTCATGACGATGGTAAGACTTGGAAGAATATGGGTTTGACAAAGTCGGAACACTTATCCAAAATAGTGGTTCATCCAGAAGATTCCAATATTATTTGGGCCGTTTCCCAAGGACCTTTGTGGACTTCTGGTGGCGAACGCGGTGTATATAAATCCATAGACGGAGGTACAACATGGAAAAGGACTTTAGGTGACAATGAATGGGTAGGCGCTACCGATTTGGTAATGGATCCCAGAAACCCTAACGTTTTATACGCTGCAACTTGGCAACGGCATCGTACCGTTGCAGCCTATATTGGTGGAGGGCCGGGTTCAGGCTTGCATAAAAGTACCGACGGTGGTGAAACATGGAAGAAATTGACCGAAGGAATTCCGAAATCGAATCTCGGGAAAATAGGGTTGGCGATTTCCCCTTTTAATCCAGACGTGATTTATGCCGCCATTGAATTGGATCGCAAAAAAGGAGGTGTTTTCATGTCCGCCAATCGCGGTACTTCCTGGAAAAAGCAGTCCGATGCCGTTTCCGGAGGCACTGGTCCTCATTATTATCAGGAGCTATATGCATCACCTCATCATGAGGGGAAACTGTTTTTAATGAACAACTATGTGCAAATTTCTGATGACCATGGGAAAACCTTCTACACCATGAACGAGAAAAACAAACATGTGGACAGCCACGCTATGGCGTTTAAGGCTTCCGATCCCAATTACGTATTGTTCGGTACCGACGGAGGCCTATATGAAAGTTTTGATTTAACCAAGAGTTGGAAGTTCATCAGAAACTTACCGATTACCCAGTACTTCAAAGTGGCCGTTGACGATTCAAAACCTTTTTATAAGATTTATGGCGGAACACAAGATAATGGTTCACACGGAGGACCTTCACAAACCACAAGTTCAGACGGAATTGCCAATTCCGATTGGTGGAAAACACTGGGTGCCGATGGCCATCAATCAGCAATTGAACCTGGCAATCCCAATATTACCTATGGAGAATTTCAGCAAGGGGTGCTTTGGCGTATTGATCAAACCACCAAAGAAACCGTTTACATACAGCCACAGGCATTAGAGGGAGACCCGTACGAGCGCTTTAATTGGGATGCGCCCATTTTGGTGAGTCCACACGATCCAAAACGTTTGTATTTTGCATCTCAGCGGGTTTGGCGGTCCGATAACCGGGGAGATGATTGGACGCCCATCTCCAAGGATTTGACGTTGAATCAGGATCGTGTTACACTTCCTATTTATGGAAAACAACAAAGTTGGGACAATGCGTGGGATGTGGGTGCCATGTCTAATTACAATACAATTACTTCTCTGGCAGAATCCCCAAAACAGGAGGGTCTAATTTATGCGGGAACAGATGACGGCATCATTCAAACTACGGAAGACGGAGGGCAAACTTGGCGTAAATATACGCTTAACAACATCAAAGGTCTTGGTGATGTGCCTTTTGTTAATGATGTTCGTGCCGACATGTTCGATGCCAATATTGTTTACGCCGCAGTGGACAACCATAAGTATGGTGACTACAAACCCTATATTTTAAAAAGTACGGACCGGGGAAAAAGCTGGTTTATGATCAATGGCGATCTGCCCAAACGTCTTTTGATTTGGCGGTTGGTGCAAGACCATGTAAATAAAAACTTATTGTTCGCGGCTACCGAGTACGGTATTTACTTTACGTATAATGGTGGTAACAATTGGATACAATTAAAGGGCGGTGTCCCCACCATACCGTTTCGGGATATAACCCTTCAAAGGAGAGAGAACGATTTGGTCGGAGCTTCTTTCGGCAGAGGGTTCTTTATTTTAGATGATATAACCCCTTTGCGTAATTTTACTGCTTCAATATTATCCAAGGAAGCTACCCTCTTTCCTATCAAAGACGCCTATTGGTACAAGCCATCAAATAGGGTAGGTAGTCAGGGAGATGCGGAATACATAGCTCCAAATGCACCATTTGGGGCCAGATTTACTTACTTTATGGCCGACAAGGTGAAATCATTAAAAGATATTCGTAAGGAAAAAGAAAAAACGAATACCGACTTTCCCGGTTGGGAAGCACTGGAAAAAGAGAAAAACCAGGAGGAACCCACCATTTTACTGCTAATAAAGGATGCCGATGGAAATCTGGTGAATACGATCAAGGGCACCAACAAGAAAGGGTTTAATCGTGTCAATTGGGAATTGAATTACCCAAATAAGAGAGGGGAACGGCTTAAGCAAGAGCAAGAAAGGAACGGTTTTCGACGCAGAAATATTATGGCCACCCCAGGCTCGTACACCGTGACTTTGGTAAAACGTGTTGGTGGAGTTACCACAACGCTACAAGGGCCGGAGTCTTTTAAAGTAGTTCCCATGTATGAAGGTGCATTACCTCGAAAACAGTTTGAGGAAATAAACCTGTTTAGAGAGGAGGTGGTTGCTTTTCAACAGGACCTTACGGCAACCAATCTAATGATGGATCTTCAATTGCAAAAAATAGGGGCCATGAGACGTGCCGCGAATAAAACTACGGCTCCGAGCGATGTTTTGGTACAGCAAATAAATACGGCCCGATTAAACTTATTGGCCATTCAAAAAGAATTACGGGGAAATCCGATAAAGGGTGAAATAGGGGAACGTTCCAATCCTACTCCCAATGACGGTAACCGTATCGCCTTCACCGCTTTGTCCAATACGTATGGACCCACTGGAAATCATAGAGCCTCTTTGAATAGGGCAAAAAAACAATTACAGGGAGTTAAGGCGAAATTAAAAACCGTAATGGAAAGCACGTTGCCAAGTATAGAAGAACGCTTAAAACAAGCTGGCGCCCCTTGGATAGAAGGACAAGGTTTAATCAAAAACTAACAGGTTTATCCCCAAAAAACAATCAAGTGATCGTAGCAATACGGTCACTTTTTTTGTTTGTAATGCATTAGGGCTTTGTTCCGAAAAGCAAAAAATCCTGTGACCC
>JBCBZE010000093.1:0-10555 GCA_039815505.1 Bacteroidota bacterium
GCCCATATAGTACCGGGAAAAGGGTCTTCATCACTTAAGGCAATAACATCCAAGGGTTGACTTCCAAAGCCACCGAGGAAACCATTGTCTTTCGCCAAAAGAACCGTACCGGTAGCATCCAGTTCATAACGATTGATCATACCGTTAAACGACGCAGTCAATATATTACCTTGCAAAGCACCGTCAAAATTATCGGTCTTATATTCACAGATTCCGTTGGTTGAAGAGTTGACAATATCCAATATGTTGACCTTGGGACTATTAATGGCATCGGCCAAATATTCTCCTTGCCGATCATCATTGGGAAAGTCTATTGCGCTGAAGGATGTTGCAAAATAGCCCGAAACACCCACCAACAGATCCATAAAATCATGATCAGCGGTCTCTACCCAATCCGTTATGTCCTCCCCTTGCGGATTTTGCCCTATCACTAAAAGTTCATGTGTCTTTACCCTTGCCAAAGAAGGGAAGGCCCGTATTGGAACCGGGTGGCCTCCAAAATAAGTTCCGTTTATATCGGTAGTGGTGCCTACATAATGTAGGGCATCACCATGTTCATTTGCATTGGCTTCATTGAAATCGTTGGTAATATAATCTCCCATCAATGGATTATAGGATGATTGATTTGGTTTTATGGAGCCGTCACTGGTATAAATGACAGGAACCCCTCCCCAACCGGAGTTGGGTCCATTATCACCGGTATAGATACGACCATCCTCGGTCACTACCACATCATAGGCATTTCTGTACCCCGGGGAAAAAATTTGAACAGGTCCTCCCGGCTCCGGGAATGCCTGATTAAGACCATCATTACCGCCAAAAGGATCGCCCAGATCAATTGTGGCATTGAACATAGGATGTCCGGATGCGTATGGGAACGCAGGGTCCGTATTGTCAATATCGGCCCGTTCAGGATCGTTCAATGTAGGCAGATCATATATAAACTTAGCACCGTTTCGCGGGTCGGTAGAAATACCCATACCCTCTAATTGTGTGAGGTTGATAATCAACATGGCCCCTGATAAAAACACTTCCGAGGTACCGGCAAAATTATTACTTGGAGCCCCTCTATTGGTATTGCCCCCTTGTTGCAATAACAAATAGGTATTTCCTCCTTGTTGAAAAAGATCCATCCCATTGGTAGAATGGTTCTCCTCGCATCTAGGGAGTCCCCTTACCAAATCTACCTTGTCCCAACCGGTGCCCGTCCAAGTAAGCCTTGACAGGACGCCTGAATTGGTATCCAAATTAGTTTCGTTTCCGGTTCCACCACCGCCTATTCTCGAATCTGAAGAACTTACGTATAAAACAGGTGTAGCTATGGTCCCGGAAGCAAGAATACCGGTAACCTGTCTTGTATTTGTGGTGTTTACCGTACCATCATCATTATGGTTGGGTACTCCATTCTTAATATCGTTGATCGCAACGGTACCAACTACCGAATAACTTCCACTACCGGGATCGGCCATATCACGTTCAACAATAAACTCCCAAATGGTCCCGTCCTGTTGTGAAACATAAAGTCTTCCATTAGGCCCAAAATCCAAAGAGGTGGGGTTGTTTATATTTTCACCAAGAAGACCGGAAGGATTAAAGTTCTGCCCGCTCCCTACAAACGGTATTCCCATAAGGAATAGCAAAAGAAAGGGTAGTAAAAAATGTAAGTTGAAGGGGTAATCTTTTTTCATAAAAAACAATCTATTATAGCAATTTTAAAAATGGCAAAGGTCGGTTAAGAATAGCTACAAAGATAGTCCAATTACAAATTTAGGTATAATTACCTACTCAATATTCGTTTAAATCAGGGGCTTAATCGATAAAATGCACGGTCTTTCATATCACCGACAATTTCTGTGGAAAATAGAAAATAGACCTGTTCAAATTTTATGGGATAGCGGTAAAATATTTTGAGTTTTACATAAAAAGCGTATTTGTTTTGTAAGAAATGTTAATTAATTTTTACCTTATATACGGCAATAGTTTAAGGAAAATAGTAGAAAACAAACTAATCTTTATTGGATATTTAGCGATAGTGCTAGGTAAATAGCTACAAGTAAAGGGCCTATATGATTCCCTCCAATTATTTGGTTTGAAGAAAAGTGAAATTGTCCTTATGAAGTTTTATCAAAGATTTCCATTCCATAAGACATAAACATATAACCCTATAATTTACAAAACCAAGTCCCATAAGAAAACCTATGCTTAAGTGCATGAGTATAGCGGACAAAAGATATACGTTCCTAAACCTTTCATTTATGAACACGACAAAGCCAGACAGCTCCAAAAGAACAGTCGCGATCGACATAAAAATCAAAAAATACCTATGTTCGGACAGCCATGCAATCAAATTATTAAGTAATCTGGAATTCTGATAATTTCCATATGTATGGGAATAAAATCCGTAATTGTCCTTTGAAAAGTCTGTTTGGCGGTTTGCATCCCCAAAAAGCAATTGTTGTTTTCCAACGGGGTAATCCATTGTTCTTTCCTCCAAATAAAAACCAAGGGTACTTCCATCTAGCCATTTTCCCTCACTATAACGCAACTTGGAAAGCCCTGCTGTAAAATAGGTAAGAGCCAACATCAATAATAAAAGGTTTACCTCCCATTTTACGTTTCCCCTTAAAATGAACCTATTTTTTTTTGCCCTCATGTTGTTCAGGATTAGGCGGTCAAAAGAGAAGTTCATGGAGCTTGGCAATACGCTAAGGGCAAAAATAATCTGTCCGGACAAGGACATATGATGATCAAACGCACCTAAGCCTTCTACGGAACCAACAATAATAAAACAAAGCATGGAAAGTATAAAAAGACTTATTCTACCCATAAAACCGATTACCGCCGTAATCGTAAAGGCTAAAATGAGGTATTTATACGTTAAATAATCAAAATCATTGAACGTAATAAACCTAGTGGGCATAAAAGAATTAATCCATGTATTGGACAATTCGTAACCGGATCTATTCGCAAAAGAGTATAAAAAATCCAATTGGGCTATAAGATACTTTGCGAAAAAAAAAGGCAAAATCAGTCTTAGAAGGACCAATGGGTTAAAAGATTCCAATTTTATTTTGAATTCCATAAAACGTATCATCTACTGGGTTGAAAAATAGCTTTCCGTATTAAAATCATAGTAGCCCATTAATTTATAATCTTTCAAAATATTACGTTTGGCATCAACTTTTGCCACAGATATATCTATCCTATTAAAAAAAAGTTCGTGTTCCTTTTCAAGAAACGTCTTATAATTTTCAAAAAATATATCCATTCGTTTTAAAAAGTCTTCCTCATTATCGGATAAGCGACCACTGAAAGGGTTAATGGGGTCAATTGAACCATATGCCTTACTAAAAAAATGTCTCACGAAATATATTTCCAGCTTTCCATAATAATCGACCAAATCTATTTTCTCCCCATCATCGGTAAGGCCCTCAAATTTCAATACATAGAAGTTTGTATTATCATCTACGTAATGGCCAAACATAGGTGCACAGGTGTAAGGAAAACTCTCTATACCCATAACCACTACAAATAAGTTGGGAAGAAGCAATACCATTGAGACAACAATGAGGTATATTTTTTTTATGGAATAGCGTTTCATAAAATGCGCATATCTAATAGTCCGATTGGTAGTTTTCCTGGCTAATCATGTTTAACTCTTTTAGAGGGTCATGCCTTCTATTTTAGAACTTAAAACCGCTTATGGATAGGGTACATGTTTACATCAATTTAAGCGGGAATTTTAGGCATGACAAATTAAACTTTCCACCATTTCTTTTGACTTTTACCATAGCCATAGCCGTATTTGCCACCATATCCCAGATTAGAATCCTTCACGTCGTTGACTACGAAAGAAAGACCATCTATTTTACCTTCTTTTTTAAGGCGCAAGGGAAATTCTATTGCGTTTTTCTCTGTAAAGCCCGCTCTTGCCACATAAATTATATGGTTCGCATATTCGCTTATCAGCAATGTATCCGAGACCACCATCAATGGTGCGGTATCAACAATTACATAATCATACATCTCCGAGATTTCACCTAGTAAGGTCTTTAGACGGCCACTCATTAACAACTCTGCGGGATTGGGCGGTATCCGTCCGGAATAGATCACATCAATGGTGTTATTATGCACCAACATAGGATTGATAATATCCCGGGGCTGTAATGTATTATCGTAAAGATACTCTGTAAGTCCGGCATCTTTATTTCTGCTAGGCTTCAACATTTTATCGATGTTGGTCCCTGAAAAAAACGTGTACAACTTGGGATTCCTTATATCAGCGCCTATCAACAATACCTTCTTTCCGGTACTTGCCAAAATCATTGAAAGGTTTGTGGATAAAAAGGTCTTACCCTCTCCGGGCACGCTCGAAGTAACATAGATTATGTTATTTTTTGAAGTGCTGGCCTTGGCTCTAATCAAATAATCCAGATTTGTCCGAATTATTCTTAAAGATTCTGCCAAAACGGACCTATCCTCTTTCAATATTGTTTTTTCATCTTTTTTGGATAATCGTGGAATTTCACCCAATATAGGTGCATTCTTGTTCAGCTTCTCCAAGCTATACATATTATGTATTTTATTATCCAAAAGGTCATTGAGATAAATAATTGAAAAGGGTACCAGAAGTCCGAAAATAATGGAAGCTAGGTAAATCACTCTTTTTCGCGGAGAAACAGGATGCTTACTTGCGTTATACGCATAATCTATAATCTTGGATTTAGGTTCTGTGGACGCCACTGCTATTTGAGCCTCTTCCCGTTTTTGCAAGAGATACAAATAAAGTGATTCCGTAGTTTGTTGTTTACGGGTTATATCCCGTAAAGCCCTTTCATTTTTTGGTGCGGAATATATCTTGGAACTTATAATGGCCTGTTGACCACTTAAGGTATTGACCTGCATTCCCAGATTATTCACCGTACTATTTAAACTGGACCTCATGCTTTGCTTTAAGCCACTAAGTTGCTGATCTAAGTTTACAATTACGGGATTCTGTTCATTAGAACTTTTTAACAAACGATTTCGCTCTAAAACCAATTGGTTATATTTCTCCGTTGTACTGGCAATCGTGGGGTCTGACAAACCTATATTAGCGGGAAGTACATCAAAACCGGACTGTTGCTCAACTATGTCCTTCATGGACGAGGCAATATTAAGTTGAGTTTGAAAATTTGCGAGCTCTTGCTGATTCGCTGCACCAATATTTAGATTTATATTAGCTTCGGAGGCAATATCCGTTAGGCCCTTGCTCGTTTTTAAATCTTCGGCGGATTGATCTACAGAGGAGAGATTGGAGGAAATATCGGATATTCGATCATCTATAAAATCTGACGTGCGATCAGCTATTATCTTTTTATCTTGAATAGCATTTTTATTGTAAACCTTTATCAAAGCGTTGATTATATCGACCGCCTTTTTCTTTATAGGGTCTTGTAGAAAAATATTGACTATGTTAGAAAATTCGTCGTCATTGCTTATCACTATTTTTTTACGATAAGCTTGAGCCATAAGCGCCAATGGTAAAATGGATACCTTTATTTTCTTATCCTTAAATTTTGCCATGTCCACAACGTTCGGAGTAATGACAATATCGCCTATTGGCGATGAAATATTTTTCCCGTAGGCGTAAACCTTTATAGGTTCATCCCGTTCCTCACTATACCCAAAAGTGGTATTGGAAGAAAGTGTAAGATAGAACTCGAAGTTGGATTTATGTATGATCGAATCCGGTGCAATGAAATTTAACTTTATGGGAGGGTCATAATACATTTCCGAACTCTTGATATTCCCCAAAGAAATAATCTGAACATTTAATCCCAATTCTTTAACGACCTCAATAAGGTTAGACCTGGAATTTATGATCTGGATTTCATCTTGAACATTGTTTTTACCGCTCGAAAGAAAGTCCAATTCTTTGAACAGTTCAATACCGGAACCAGCGGTTTTATCATCAACAATTTGAATTTTGGCCTCCGCGGCATACTCGGGTGTGGAATATCTAATGAAAAAAAAACTTAAAATCAAAAAAATGAAAACGGAAAAAGCGAACCACTTCCAATGTTTGATATAAGAAAATATAACCTCCTTTAAATCAATTTTTTTATCTTCAATTTCTTCGTTGGGAATACTACTGGGATTCATTGTATGCGCTTCGTTGATAAATCTAATTTCTTGTAATAATAAGTACCGTGGAAGTAATAAGCAAAGAAGCAATAGAAATAGCTATGGTAGCCCTATTGTCAAGTGAAGATGAGGTAACAGCCGATTTATTGGGCTCCACATATACCACATCGTTTTGTGTCAAATAATAAACGGGCGAACTAAGTGCCTCTTTTTTTGTAAGGTCAATTCGGGTATATACCTTGGTTCCATCAAAATCTCGAATGACCATCACATTATGACGTTGTCCTTTGATGGTAAGGTCAGAAGCTAGTCCCAAGGCTTCCAGAATGGTAATACGTTCACCATTTACAGGATATGTTCCTGGTCTCTTAACTTCCCCTAACACGGTAATATTAAAGTTACGAAGTCTAATATTGATAATGGGGTCTTTTAAATAAATAGATAATTTTTCCCGCAAAAGAATTCTAACCTCTTCCGGTGACAGGCCAGCTATTTTTACCTTGCCAATGACAGGGAAATCTATTTCTCCGGCATCGTCCACTAGATAATCCACTTGTTCAGGTCGTATGCCACCTTCAGAAGCTCCCCTAAAAAGATTAAAAGGTGCGCTAGCCTCCTCATCCAAGGTAGATACATATATGCTAATAACATCGTCAACTTTAAATTTTGGGGTAAAGTCGTTCTTATTTACTAAAGTTTCAAAAGTACCGGCATCCTGAAAATAGACCACGTCTTTTTTGGAAGCACAAGACGAAGCAAATAATACAATTAACAATAGTGTTGTCTTAAAAGAACCTAAGACAGTGTTTTTTATGACCATAATATTAAAGTGATTTGTACAAATAGTATAAAATACTATTACTCGTGTAAGACTTTATTTCTACTAATATTATCACTAGTAGTTTTCTCTGATTGGTCCAATTTACAAAAATCGGAATTATTGGAAACATATTCCGGTACTATTTCTTTCATCAATTTAACAATATCCCCATTAAAAAACATATTGGAAACACAAAGTTCATCAATTTTAGATCGCACCGCGGCATAATCCAGCTCCCTCACTTTGCCTATCATTATTTTTTTGTGATAAGTAGGAAGCGTGTTTTCGCCATTGGCCAACAACTCCTCGTACAATTTTTCCCCTGGTCTAAGACCGGTAACCTTTATATCGATGTCTTCTGGATATCGCAATCCGGAAAGTTTGATCATATTCTTGGCCAAATCAAATATCTTAACGGATTCGCCCATATCAAAGATAAATATTTCACCACCCTGCCCCATGGCCGCAGCCTCTAACACCAGTTGTGAAGCTTCGGGAATAGTCATAAAAAATCTAGTGATATCCTTATGCGTAACGGTTAAAGGGCCTCCTTTTTCAATTTGTTTTTTAAATAGGGGGATTACAGAACCGTTGGACCCCAGAACGTTGCCAAATCTTGTAGTTATAAACTTGGTTTTGTTTTCTTGGTGCATACAACTTATGTACATTTCGGCTATGCGCTTGGTCGCTCCCATTACATTGGTTGGGTTAACCGCTTTATCCGTAGAAACAAAAACAAATTTTTCAACATTATGCGTGATGGAAAGATCTACCACCATTTTTGTTCCCGCAATATTTATTTTAATGGCTTCGTACGCATTATATTCCATCAAGGGCACATGTTTATAGGCCGCGGCATGGAATACCATTGTGGGTTTATATTCTTGGAAGAACGTGTTCATCCTATTCTTGTCCCTAATATCAGCAACGATAGGAATAAAATTGTGAAACCCATTTTGCTTAAGTTCCTGTTGCAAATCATAAAGTGAGGATTCTGCTTGATCAATGACAATAAGGGATTTGTAATCATAATTCGCAATTTGTCTTACAATTTCACTACCAATGGAACCTGCTCCACCCGTAACCATGACAACCTGCCCTTTAAGCTCGCCCACTACTTTTGATTTCCTAATATTTATAGGTACCCTATTTAATAAATCCTCTATTTGAACTTGCTTTATCTGTGAGACTTTCAGCTCTCCGTTGATCCAATCCTCAACGGGTGGGACAATTTTAACTTGTACCGGAAAATCAACAAGGCTTTCTACCAACTGTCTCAACCGATTGTTTTCTATATTATTGATAGAAACTATGATCTCCGAAATATTTTTACTACTTACAAAATAATCCGTTAAATCCTTTCTACTGTAGACCTTTACCCCGTTAATACTCTTCCCGACCTTTTTGTTGTCATCGTCAACATAGCCAACGACCCTCGCATTGCTCGAAGTGTGGTTGGTAAGGGCATTATACGTTAAGATACCCGATTCACCTGCCCCGTAAATAAGGACATTTTTGGTGGTCTTGAACTTCTTTACCAGATTATAATATACTGTCTTAAAAACATATCTAGATGCGGTAAGCGCTATAAAACTTATTAAACTATGGATTATGATGATAGATAACGGAATCGTAAAGTCTTCCATTAAATTCAATTGTCTGTTCACGATAACCATAAATATGGCAAGAATGCTAGAAAGACAAATTGCGTTGAAAATGTTGTAGACGTCCCTAACGCCAGTATGCCTGACAACTCCTGTATAAGAGCCTGTAAATAAAAAGGACATTAAGGATATAAAAGAGATGATCGGTAACTGTACAACCAGTTTATCTATATCAAAATTTAGTGTAAGATTAAAACGTATAAGATAGGATAGAATGAAGGCGATGGAAATCGTAAAAACATCTATACCTAAGACAAGCCATTTAGAGGCATATCTATGAGCGTTACTTACCAGGTAGTTTTTTATCATGAGGCAAAAACTTTTGATGTACTTATAAAAAATTCTTCCAAATCCTTAAAAAATAAATTCTTAAAAGAAGAACTATATGCTATCCAATGCATCAACCAAACAGATGCACCGGTTTCGAAATCATATAGAACAACGTCATTGGAAACAACTGTTTCATATCCTGAAGACGTTCTATAACTATTCAAATCGAACGCGTTTTTAACAAAATCCCCGCCGTTGCCCCATACTCGGTTTTTTATCGGAGAATCGTTATTTCCGCAATCCACATTTAGCTTAAACACACGCATAAATATACAACATATGATACTAATTACACAGATAAATATGAATACATTTTTACCATGTATAATCGATAAAATTAAGATAGCAAACGGTTCAAAAAAAACATTAGTTGTATAATTCGTTAAAACACCTGTATTTTCGGTTAATAGGTGACCCCTATTTTATTGGCTTGTTAAAAATTTATAGTGTAATATAATTTCAAATAACATTGGGTCAACCCGTTTATAATTAAATAATTTATTTCTAATAAAATACATAAGCAAAGCAATACTTCGCCTTTAATACTTATTTTTACCACTTATTATTTTTACAAATATTCTTGGTCCATGAAAATTTTAGTAACCGGTGCTGCCGGGTTTATTGGTTTCCACATTACTAAAAAACTACTTGAAAAGGGACATGAGGTGGTTGGATTGGACAACATAAACGATTATTACAATATTAATCTCAAGTATGCACGCTTAGAAAATTTAGGTGTTACCAGAGATCGTGCCGAGCTGTTCCACAAAAAAAATGCAAGTTCAACGTATAAAAACAATTTTTCCTTTGTTAGGATGAACTTGGAAAATAGGGAGGCGTTACCTCAACTTTTTGAACAGGAAAAGTTTGATGTTGTTTGTAATTTGGCGGCACAAGCAGGTGTTAGGAACAGTATAAAAAACCCCAATGTATACGTTGATAGCAATGTAGTGGCATTTCTTAATCTTTTAGAGTGTTGTAGACATAATGCCATACAACATTTAGTATATGCCAGCAGTTCCAGTGTGTATGGTTCCAATACCGAGATACCTTTTAAAGTGACGGATAATGTGGACCACCCCATTAGTTTATATGCCGCTACTAAAAGGAGTAATGAATTAATGGCGCATACATATAGCCATTTATACGGTTTCCCTACTACTGGTCTTCGTTTTTTTACAGTTTATGGCCCTTGGGGAAGACCGGATATGGCCCTATTTCTTTTCACGGATGCGATAGTAAACGGAAAGGTTCTTAAAGTATTCAATCATGGGGAAATGGAACGGGATTTTACTTATATAGACGATATATCGCAAGGCGTGGTATTGGTGCTGGAGGAAGATATTGAAAAACGTAGGGCAAATGGTCAACTACCCAAATTATACAATATTGGGAATAACACATCTGTTAAGTTATCGGATTTTATTAAAGAGATAGAAACACATCTTAACAAAGAGGCTAAAAAGGAAATGCTTCCCATACAGCCGGGCGATGTGGAAAAGACATGGGCCAATGTGGACAACCTTATAGAGGATTATGGATATAAGCCCAATACAACAATCCAGGAGGGAGTAAGGAAGTATGTGGAATGGTATTCCGAATACTATGGAACTTA
>JBCBZE010000208.1:0-6234 GCA_039815505.1 Bacteroidota bacterium
TCCATTAAACCTGGGCTATCCATCAAAAACAGTACCCGTTTATTACATAAAAACACAAAAGATCTTTTAGGCTATCGATCTAAGGGAAGGAGAGTTAGAATTATGGTGACTTTACCATCCCAGGCGGGCCATGATTATGAAATGGTACTGAATATGGCCATGTGCGGTATGAACTGTGCTAGAATTAACTGTGCGCATGATGATGTCGAGATATGGAAAAAAATGATTTCAAATGTAAAAAAGGCATCTAAAAAGTTAAAGAAAAAAATAAAGATATCGATGGATTTGGCCGGCCCAAAAATAAGAACGGGAAAAGTTGCCCCTGGCCCTCAACTTATCAAATTCCGCGCAAAAAAGGATGAAAAAGGAAAAATAGTTACCCCGGCCACCCTGGTCTTTGTTCCAAAATCAAACTATAGGGCAACAGGTGATGAACTCCCCATAGCGGATGAATGGTTCGCGAATTTTGAGCTGGGTGCCTTAGTACATATAGAAGACGCAAAGGGTAAGAATAGAAAATTAAAAATAGTTAAAGTTTCAAGGCACCAGGTTATAACCCATTGCAGAAAAACCTGTTACATTTCTTCAGGGGCCACAGTTAATATGGAAGCATCGGAGGTTGAGCACACCCAATTAGACAACCTTCCTTCTATTGAACAGGCCATAATCTTAAGAATCAATGATATCATTTGTATTACAAAAGAGGATCTTCCAGGAAGCCCATCAGAATTTGACGAACAAGGAAATATTATAAAAACTGCAAATATTTCTTGTCAACTTAAAGCAGTGTTCGGAAAGGTGAAAAGTGGGGAAAAAATACTCTTCGATGATGGTAAAATAGAAGGCGTTATAATTTCTAGCCATCCCGATTTTTTTGAAGTAAAGATTACCAAGGCCAAATTAAAAGGTTCAAAACTAAAAGCGGAGAAAGGTATAAATTTTCCAGAGAGTGATCTGGGAATAGGTGGTTTAACGGAAAAGGATATTGTTGATTTAAAATTTATAGCCCAATATGCGGACGTCGTTAATTTTTCTTTTGTCAATACCGCAGAAGATGTGGATATGCTATTAACCGAAATTGACAAATTGGATGTTATGGACTCTCTTGGGATCATCCTAAAAATAGAAACCCAAACGGCTTTTGAAAACTTAATAGAGATCGTATTGGCCGCCATGAAATCCAATCTTGTTGGCGTAATGGTTGCAAGAGGGGATTTGGCGGTAGAGGTAGGTTGGGAGAAAATTGCCAGAATTCAATCAGAGATTGTCTCCATCTGCAGTGCGGCGCATATACCGGTTGTTTGGGCCACTCAAGTTTTGGAAAGCCTTGTAAAAGATGGCATTCCTTCAAGGTCCGAGATTACGGATGTCAACAATGCCCTAAAAGCGGAGTGCATCATGCTAAATAAAGGCCCTTACATCAACGATGCCCTTTTGTTATTAAGTACAATACTTTCCAATATGGAAGATTTTCACAACAAAAACAACCTAATGTTACCTAAACTCCAAAAAGTATAAACTGATGGAACAGTAACTTAAAAAATTATAAATATCTAAATAAACCGAAGTATGGATAATACCCAAAAAGAAAAAATCAAAGAAGACAAAACAGGAACGTTTTATTGGACCAAGAAGGAGCCCAGAAAATCTATGGCGACATATCAGCGTAACCAGAACAAATTAATGGTAAACATGCTAAATGTTATGGATCGTAAGGCAGCAATAATGATCAGAATAAATACAACCCTTATCTCTGGAGTGGTTGTATTTTTCGACTATATCTCCCAGATCAAAGGGGGAGCGCTCATTGGTATCGTATTGGTTATTTGTTGTTTTATTTCCTTAATTCTCTCCGTATTGGCGGCCAAGCCTCCAATAACCAAGTTTACGGCAAGCTATAGGTCTAAAATTCTTTCCAAATACCCTCAACCAAAGTACAACCTTTTCATGGTGGGAATGACTCGGGATATGGATTTACAAGCCTACGAAACTGCCTATGATGAATTGGTCAATAATCAAGAACTACAGATCGGTAACCAAATACGCTTGCAGTATGTTATGGAGACAGAACTCCGTACCGGGTTCAAAATATTAGAGTTTGCCTATAACGCTTTTATAGTAGGTTTTGTATTCACGGTACTGGTTTTTATCATAACGAATTTATTGGATTTTGCGTCATAATATTTTTAAACACCAAAGTTTTGGGATGAAGGTTTTCTTGGGCATAGGAATCATAAGTATCGTTGCTTTTGCTACGGCATTTTGTATAAGGTCTAGCGAGGCATATGATAGAGATGTGGGTTTAAAATCTGCTGTTTTTGTCGTCCCTCCAAACACTTCAGGTCATAAACAGGAATATTTGCCCTACGATTTTAATTCCCCTGAAATAATGGAGCTTAACAAAAAACTAAAGGAAATTTCAGGACTAAGCTATAATGCTATCGCAAATACAATGTATACCCACAACGATGAAAAAGGACATATTTATGAAATTGACATGACCGACGGACATATTATCAACGATCTAAAGTTTGGGGAAAAAGGAGATTATGAGGGTATAGAAGTGGTGTTTGATAAAATTGTGGTGGTAGAAAATAATGGCAACCTCAATTTCTATAATAGGGCTGCTAATGAGACCGTGAAGATTAAAACAGTGCTTACTAAGAAAAACAATGTAGAGGGGCTTTGCCTGGATGCTGATCAAAAGTTATTGCTCATGGCTTGTAAAGGAGAGGTTTTAAACAAAGAGAGCGAGAAAAATTCCACCAAGGAAATCTACGCCTATGACATGTCTAAAAAAGAAGTGATAGCGGAACCTTATTTACAAATAAAAAGAAGGGAGTTGCTTGATAATTTTGAGCAGAATTTTCAAAAAATACCAAACGATGATTTAAAAAAATACAAATCGCGTATTAAAGAATTTTCCCCGTCCGGTATAGCCGTTCATCCCGTAAACGGAAACCTCTATATTGTTTCGGCAAGAGGAAGCATTCTATTGGTCTTTGACCGGGAATTGCAGCTTAAACAACAAGTATTTCTAAGTAAAAAGAAAGCCCCCCAACCGGAAGGTATCTGCTTTGATCATCATTCAAATCTATATATAGCTACCGAAGGTAAAACATCCAATGGGAAATTATTAAAATATGAATCTAAGTCTAACTAGTAAGTAATTTAATTATACATGAATATTATGAAAAAACTACTACTTATTTACGTATCGTTCGCTATCCTCACAGGATGTGCTACCTACAATGAGCAATTCATTGAGGGAATGGAAGGTCAGACATTTCCATCAAAAAAAGAGATACAACATAGTTTCTACCTTATTGGAGATGTAGGCGCGGTGGAAGATGGAACAACGCCTGTTGCCTTGGAAAGCCTTAAAGCCAATCTTAAAAATGCAAATCAGAACAGTACGGTGCTTTTTTTGGGTAATTCTATCCTTCCAAAAAAACGTTTGGAAATAGAACAAAAAACGGATATGGTTACGCTGGAGCGTCAAATACAAGCCGTTCAGGGTTTTAAGGGAAGTACCATCTTTATTCCCGGAACATCCGAATGGAGCGGTGGAATAGATGATCTAAAGGACATTGAAAAGTATATTGATGAGAAAGTAGGCAAAAATTCCTTTTTGCCAGAAAAAGGGTGTCCTATAGAAGATGTTAAAATAAACGAGGATATTACATTGATTATCATAGACAGCCAATGGTATCTTACCGATTGGGATAAGCATCCAAAAATGAACGATAACTGCGCTATTAGAGATCGGGAAACGTTTTTTGGTGAAATAGAAAGTCTGGTTAAAAAGAACGTGGGTAAAACGCTTTTGTTTGCGGTTCACCACCCCATGTTCAGTAATGGTCCCAATGGCGGACAGTACTCATTTGGTCAGAGTATGAGCCCTTTACCTGTTTTGGGAACTGCAAAAAATGTTCTTAGAAAAACAGGAGGATTCAGCACCAATAGTCTACAGAACTCGGAATACAGGTCTTTTAGGAAAAGACTGGTCACACTGGCGCAATACAACAATAAAGTTATTTTCCTATCCGGTAAGGAAAACAGTTTACAGTATCTATTTGCAAATAACGTGCATCAAATTGTCAGTGGTTCTGGTGCAAAAAGATCTCCCACCCGTAACGTGGCAAAAGGACGTTTTTCATATGGTAACCAAGGCTATGCCCAAGTAGATGTTTTTACGGATGGTTCTTCCCACGTTCGCTTTTTTAATGCGGATGATAATGACATCATTTTTCAAACTGGATTGCTCCCGCCCGATCCAAAGATAGCGGAAGTATCCTATAGCAATAATTTTCCAGAAAGGATATCGGCATCTGTTTATGATGCCACGGAAACGGATAAAAGTGGTTTTTATAAATTTTGGTGGGGAGAACGTTATAGAAAATATTACAGTACACAAGTAAGTGCGCCCACGGTGGATTTAGATACACTTTTTGGTGGATTAAAAGTAACCCGAAAAGGAGGAGGGCACCAATCCAAATCCTTACGTTTGGAGAATAAGGAAGGAAAGGAATATGTAATGCGCGCCTTGGAAAAAAGCGCTGAGGCGTATCTGCAGGCCATGGTATCCAAAGAAGAGTTTATTATAGGCAAAACAGAAGGAACTGCTCCAAATAAAGTGTTGATGGATTTTTATACGGGAGATCATCCATATGCTCCTTTTACCATAGGCAAACTGGCAGACGCCGTAGGTGTTTATCATACCAACCCTGTATTGTACTATATTCCAAGGCAACAAGCTCTTGGAAAATATAACGACGAGTTCGGAGACAAACTTTTCATGATCGAAGAACGAGCCACCGGTGGTCATGGAGATCAAAAGAGCTTTGGTTATTCAAATAACCTCATTAGTACTTATGATCTGATCGAAAAAATAGCATCTGACGAGAAATACACTGTTGATACGGATGCCTATATCAGGGCAAGACTTTTTGATATGTTGATAGGTGACTGGGACCGGCATAATGACCAATGGAGGTGGGCAGAATTCAAAGATACCACAACAGGTAACGTGGTCTACAAACCGGTACCAAGGGATAGGGACCAAGCATACTCCATTATGGGAGATGGCGCCTTGATGTCATTTGCTACAAGGGCCATTCCCGCGCTGAGGTTGATGGAAGGTTTTGATGATGATATTAGAAGTATTAAAGGGTTTAACTCTTCTCCAAAAACATTTTCCTTGGACACGTACATACTGCCAGAGACGACAATGGATAAATGGATCGAACAGGCGCGGTTCATTCAGCAAAACATAAATGAGGAAACCATAGATAATGCACTTAATGAATTCCCGAAAGAAGTACAGGACGAAACCGTGGGCATTATAAAAAGAAAACTGTTGTCCAGAAAAGATAATCTGCAGCAGACCGCTGAAAAATACTATCAAATCATCAATAAACGATCTGTAGTGGTGGGTACCGATAAGGACGACTATTTCCTTATAGAGGACACGGGTAACGGTAAAACGAAGGTTACGGGCTATCGAATCAAAAAAGGTAAAAAAGACGGTGTGTTCTTTACCAAGGAATTTGATAAGAAAATCACCAAGGAAATTTGGATTTACGGACTAGATGATGACGATTATTTTGAAGTTAAGAGTGATGAAAAGGTAGGACCTAAAATACGTTTGATCGGCGGACAGAATAACGATATATATGATATATCGAAACGAAGAAAAACCAAGGTTTACGATTATAGGACCCAGAACAATACCTTTAAGAAAAAAGGAGGTAGGGTAAAGCTAACGAACAACTATAGCATAAATACCTATGACCCTTTTAAGGCAAAAGCGAGCGCCAATCAATTTATACCTACCATTGGGTCCAATCCGGATGACGGATTTAGAATAGGTGTAAGTAATGTGTATACGCATAACGGATTTATACAAGATCCGTTTACCAGTCAACATAAATTTAATGCTACCTATTATTTTGCCACGAGCGGTTATGACTTTTCATATACAGGTGAATATGCAAGGGCTCTTGGGAATGCATCCATAGAATTGGCAGCCAAGTACACCAGTCCTAATTTTAGTATCAATTTTTTCGATTTTGGAAATGAGACCCCAAATTTTGATGATGATCTTGATCTTGATTTTAATCGGGTGAAAATAGAGGAAATAAGTTTTGCACCTTCATTGATCTGGAGAGGGCGATTTGGATCTAAGTTTAGATTGGGGGCTTCTATAGAAAACATTGAGGTAGAAGAGACCGA
>JBCBZE010000098.1:0-10305 GCA_039815505.1 Bacteroidota bacterium
AGCCCTCGGGCAAGAAAAGGTTTAGTTGATAGGCATAATTTCTTTTGTACCCAAAGTCTATCGGATAATTTCTTTCCTCCAAAAGAAACGGATTCTTATCGAAAAACGTAATCAAAAAAGGGTTAATGTATACTATATTGGTTTTTATAAGGTCTTTCAACCCAAACTCAAAACGCTCCACGATCCTCTTATCAGTACTTCTCTCCTTTAAAAGCGTATGGGACGTAATATAAAAGTTATCGCCAAAACCATTTTCTATACGGTTTAAATAGTCCTCCTTATCGTTTTTCTCTAGGATTTCTTTTTTGACCACAGCCGTATAACCCGAGCTGATTTCGTCAAAAATACCTGTTGCTTCCCCATTTACCTGGTCAAATTTTAACTGCGCCCTCACAACATGCATGTTTTTTTCTTCAGGGATAATATCATACCAATAACTCTCTTCTTTAAAATCCATTACACGCCCATAGTAATTAAGGCACTTAAACGGCAGCATTCCAAAAGGGCTCATTTTATCCGCTGCATCCAGTAAATAATCCTTTCCATCTATTTGCGCCTTTGCCACTAGATAGTTAAAATCGGATATGACGGGATGCTTTTTTTTAGGGAGGCCATTATCCCTTGTGGATAACAATAGTAAATCTGTTTTAATATTTGCGGCGTTCAATAAATTGATCAATGACATATTGATTTCCCCTATGTTTCCGCTTCTTTTTTCAAAAGCCTGTTTTACCCTACTATTCCTATATATGCCATACTTACCATTCCATGTGTAGTGGTTCTGTACAAAAGAATAGATATTTTTTGCCCGTGTGAGATCGTCCCCTTTTGTCAAAAGTTCTTGAGGAACGTTTTTTTCAAAAAATCCTTTTTTTGTTAACTGACGACCAATATCCTTATCGGACCTAAATTCCTTGTCCACATCTTTCCAAGATTTGGTGAACTTATGGTTTGTCCCATCGAACCTATGTACTTCGGAAAGTTCAAAATCCAATTTGGAAATATAATTGGAAGCCGCCAACATATACTTCTCCACATTCTTAAAAGCGGGAACATGCCTCATAGCATATTTTAAAACCTCACAGGAGGCACTTTGGGAAGCTCCTCTAAAGTAAAAACAGTTTTTTTCTACGGACGCCTCATTGATAGCTAACTTAATATTCCCTATCAAGGAGCGATTGTAAACATAATTACCCGGAATCTTAGCGTTGAATTCGCTATATATTTTCGGGATGTCCGATTGAAATGACCATCCATTAAAATTATAATAGAAAGGGGATTCCAATACGTAACTGTACTCTATAATAGAACCTTTTTTCACATCCGAAAATGTAAAAGTCTTTTCCGACCAATTTTTACCTGTATCCACTGAATAGATATTTGCTTGGGGAAGGTGGTTTTTTATAGTTCCATTGTGTGTGATTGCCTTAATATTTTTAATTTGCTCCGTTTGGTCTTCTGTGTGATAATAAGGTATGGATATGGTTGCTCTTGGTAACCCTTTTGTATCCAGGATTTTCATTCTTACATGATATTCTTTTACCAGTTTAATACGTTCATTGATTACGTCAAAATAGTTATTCCCTTTTTCAAAAAGAACAATAGCGGCTGCGTTAGGATCTTTTTTGTAGGTTGTCAATTGCCTTTCCCATTGGGCCGTATTTCCGAATTTGACTATTTCTTGGGCAAAAATTGAATGGTGATATAGTAACACTACTATCAGGATAAAATACCTTGTGGTCATCTGTAAGTAAAAGGTTGGGATATAATAGTATACCATTAAAAAATTAAAGGGAATTAATGGTCTTCCGTATGGCCACCAAATTGGTCAATAAGCTTTCTAGATGGTCCAAGTGTAACATATTGGCCCCATCACTTTTGGCATGGGCAGGGTCAAAATGTGTTTCCATAAATAGGCCGTCTACGCCCGCAGCTATTCCCGCTCTTGATATGGTCTCTATCATATCTGGTCGTCCTCCGGTAACACCACTGGACTGATTGGGCTGTTGTAAGGAATGGGTAACATCCAAAACCACGGGGGCATATTGTTTCATAGTGGGGATACCCCTGAAATCAACGACCATATCCTGGTAACCGAACATGGTGCCACGGTCCGTTATCATAACCTGTTCGTTCGCGGAATCCGTTACTTTGGTAACTGCATGTTTCATGCTTTCCGGACTCATAAACTGCCCTTTTTTTAAATTGACGACCTTACCGGTTTTCGCCGCGGCCACTACCAAATCGGTCTGGCGCACTAAAAAGGCCGGTATCTGAAGTACGTCTACGTACTCTGCTGCCAGGGCAGCATCGGATTCCCTATGGATATCCGTGATGGTAGGGACCTCAAAGGTTTCGGAAACTTTACGGAGGATTTTCAATGCTTTCTCGTCGCCGATACCCGTAAACGAATCGACTCGACTTCTGTTCGCTTTTTTAAAACTTCCTTTGAACACATAAGGAATTTTCAATGTATCCGTAATGGAGACAATTTTTTCCGCAATACGCAGGGCCATATCTTCCCCTTCAATTGCGCAAGGTCCGGAGAGCAAAAAGAAATTAGTGGAGTCGGGGTGATGTATTTTTGGAATGTGGGCTAGGGTCATTGGCTGTAGTTTGCACAAAGATACGATTTAAGCTCGGTATTCCTTTTTTGGTCGAGTGTTCTGACCGGGACCTCCCTCATCCAACAGCTCTGGCGTCCAACGGAAAGATAGATGCCCGTACAATGACACAGGTCAGAGCATGATCTTTTTGATGGCATCCAGATATCCTCGACTCACCCGAACTACATCTCCGTTTTCCATGGTCACATCATAGCTCTTTCCGTATTTATGCAGTTCCTTGACTTTGTCAAGATTGATGATGGAAGAGCGGTGCACCCTTAAAAAGGCCTTGGGGTTCAATTTTTCTTCGAGTCCGGAAATCCCATAATTACTGATAAAGGTAGCGGTAAATGTATGTAGTTTTGAATAGTCGCCATAGGCCTCTACACGAATGATATCGGTCACCGCTATGGTAATCAGCCTTTTGTTTTGTTCTACCAGTACCCGTTCTGGATAATCTTCCCGACCCATAATCACACTTTCGGCCAGGGCACCTACATCTTTAGAGCCACTTTCCAAGCGCTCTATGGCTTTTCGGAAACGATCTTTTGTGTAGGGTTTCAATAGATAGTCGACTGCATGTACTTCAAAAGCCTGAATTGCATATTGGTCATAAGCGGTCGAAAAGATAATCCGTGGAATCTCTTCTAAATGTCCTAGGACTTCAAATCCGGTTTTTCCCGGCATTTGAATATCCAGAAAGACCAAATCGGGTTTAAAGCGATTGATTTCCGTAATGGCGTCTACACCGTTATTGACTTCTGTAAGCAGGACCAGATCGGGAAAATCCCTTAAATATTCTTTGATCAATATGCGACCGGCTTCTTCATCGTCGGCAATCAACACTTTTTTCATATGGCAAATTTTACGGTCAAACCTTTGGGGTCGTTATCCAATAATTCCAAATGACTCTGATACATTTTCTGTAATCGAAGTTTGGTATTGGTCAGTCCGACACCCTTACCAAAGGCATTTTCCTTGTGTTGAATACCTATGCCCGTATCCGAGATTTCGAACTTTAACTTTCCTTCTTCTTTAAAGATGTATATGGAAACCGTTCCCCCCTCTATTAAACTTGCGAGTCCATGTTTCACTGAATTCTCGACCAAGGGTTGCAATAACATTGGAGGTATTTTTTCTTTCATAAGGTCTTTTGATACCTTGATATCGACCAACAAACGATCTTTGAATCGCTCTTTTTCCAAATCCAAATACTTCTTTACAAAGTCCAACTCTTCTTGTAATGTGACGGTATCTGTTTTTGAGGCACGGAGCTGATAGCGAAACAAGTCCGAGAGTTGTGCGATCATATGACGTGTTCGTTCGTTTTCTGCAGGAATGGAGGCGTTGATGGTATTGAAGACATTATATAAAAAATGCGGATTCAGTTGTGCTTTAATGGCCGCCAGTTCACTTTTGAGCGCCGCCTGTCGTAATTCACCTTCCAAGATCAGTTTTCGCTGGTTTTCCTTGTAGTACTCGTACGCGTGTAGTATGCCAAACTGAATTAGATAAAACAAGGCGGGTATATAGACATCCCAGACGGCCGAAGCTCCCTCCAAATGTCCAAATCCCAAGACTTCGGAAATGGCGTAGTAGACCCACTGCGTTCCAAAAACGAACATAGGCCAGGTCAGCAAATGGATGAGTAAGCGGATATAGAGTTTTTTGCGGCGAAACCTGCGAAAAACGAAATACCAGATAGGAACCGTACTGACGAAAAAGATGAAATACTGCAATCCACAGTTATCAATAAAGCGAATAAGACTAAAAAAACTATTGTCAGATTCACTATTGTTGCCCCAATTCACCCATAGGGTAACATAATACAGACTTGCAAAAAAGAAGTATAGGCCTATGAACGCCAGCACTTCCCATTTTTTTAACCCCCAAAACAATCGCTTTTCCATGATAATCCAGTTTGGGAACAAGATAAAAAGATAAAGACACCCAACCTTGGATTTTCCGATGAGTTGACCTATACACAGTTGAATGGGCCGGCCCGTTTATCAGCCGATAGGGCCATCCAACGGCTTTTGATTGTTGATAACGGACAATTCCATCACTTTTGACCCATCATTAAATATCACATCGTTATGAAACATTTATGTTTAGTTCTTTTTAGTTTCCTGAGTATCTCGATAAATGCACAAACACTTAAAGGAAAAGTGGTTACCGAAACGGAGGAAACCGTTCCCTACGCTGCCGTCACTTTAAATCAACAGGGCGATTCCACTTTGGTAAAAGCGGTCATCACCGATGATTATGGGATTTTTGAAATAACAAATGTACCTAAAGGGGTATATCAACTCAATATTTCGAGTATTGGGTTTGCCGATTATCAACGACAGTTAAATTTTATTGCGAATGATTTGGATTTGGGATCTATTGTGTTGATAGAGGCGGCCGAGAATTTGAAAGGGGTGACCGTTACGGGTCAGAAACCCATGGTTCAGGTCATGGCAGACAAAACAGTCTTTAATGTGGAGAATACCATCAATGCAACAGGTACGAGTGCTTTTGAGCTATTGCGAAAGGCCCCGGGGGTGATCGTCAATAACACGGGAGGCCTCATCGTGGAAGGTAAGACCGGAGTACAGATCTTCATCGATGGGAAGCTTTCCGTTTTGCAAGGAGAAGATTTGATCAATTATCTTGAGAGTCTCCAAGCTACTGATATCGAGGCGGTGGAAATTATTACCCAACCCTCCTCGAAATATGATGCGGCGGGGAATGCGGGAATCATCAATATCCGATTAAAAAAGGATAAAAGCCTAGGTACAAATGGATCTATTACAACAGGCGCAACTGTAGGGGATTTTGTGCGCTACAACTCCAGCACCAATTTCAACGTTCGTGGGAAAAAGGGAAATCTATACGGTACGTACAGCAACCGATTCGGAAAAAGTACAGGTTTCCTCAACCTATTGCGTACCCAATCCGGTACGTTCTTTGAAGCACGAACCAACAGTGTTTTTGATCGCAATAGCAATAACATCAAGCTAGGGTATGATCTTTATGCAACTCCCAAAAGTACGATTGGTGCCATTTTCAATGGAAACTTCAATAACGGATTTACTTCTAATGATTCGCGTACGCCTATTAGACCTGTAAACACTGTGGTAAACGATAGCGTATTGGTAACCAATAGTCAAAATACGAATACCTCATATAATCTCAATGCAAACTTGAATTACCGCTATGCGGATACCTTGGGTACAAGCCTGAATATCGACGTTGATTATGGGAAGTATAACAGCGACCGTTCCGCACGGCAGCCAAATGTGTATTTCAACGGTGATGAGACCCAAATTCTACGACAAAATAGTACCAGCCAAAACACGCCTATCGACATCGCAATTGCTACTTTTAAGACGGATTTTGAACAAAATGTCCGGAAGGGCAAGTTGGGTTTAGGTGTCAAGTTTTCCTATGTCAATACAGAGAATACTTTTGACTTCTTTAATCGAGTGAACGGAATGGACGTTTTCGATGACGCCCAGAGTAATCAATTCGACTATACGGAACGTATCAATGCGGTCTATGTCAATTACAATTACAAATGGACCAAATGGAATTTACAACTGGGGGTACGGATCGAGAATACCATTTCCGATGGGAATCTGTTAAGCATGCAGGTGAATGAAGATGCCCGGGTAGAACGTAATTATACCGACCTCTTTCCTTCTGGCGGACTGACCTATCAGATGAATCGCAAAAATCAATTTGCCCTAACCTATAGTAAGCGCATTCAACGCCCCAATTATCAATCATTGAACCCCTTTGAATATGTGATCAATGAGCTTTCGTTTCGCAAGGGAAATCCCTTTTTGCAACCCCAATATACGGATAACCTTAAGTTGTCCCATACGTTTAACTATCGGTTGACTACTTCCCTGAGCTATACTTATGTTTCCGATTTCTTTGCCCAGGTAACGGTGGCCGATACCGGCGGACGCAACTTTATTACCCAGCGGAATGTTGCCGACAATGAAGTAATCAATTTAGGAATCTCCTACCCTAAAAAAATCAAGGAGTGGTGGAGCCTGTATTTCAGCTTAAATGCGTATATCAGCAAGTACACGGCAAACAGCGCTGAATTTCTAGCGGTTCAACAAGAGACCTTAAGTTTCTATGCCCAAAACACCTTTACGCTTCCCAAAGGTTTGACAATGGAGGTTTCGGGTTGGTACAACTCCCCAAGCGTGTGGGGAGGAACTTATCGGACTGCGGCCCTGGGCTCCTTGAATATCGCTTTTCAAAAGAATTTTTTCAATGATAAGCTGAAGGCAAGGTTGGCCTTTAATGATGTACTTTATACGATTCCTTGGAAAGGTACCACGCAATTCGGGGACCTATTCATCGATGGTAGTGGTGGTAGTGATAGCCGACAAGTGGCCCTTAGCTTGACGTATGATTTTGGGCGTAACGAAATCAAGAAGGCCCGTAAGCGTAAAACCGGTCTTGAAGACGAAAATAAACGCATAGCCAACTAACCCTAAGCAATTTGCACACTAAACGTAATTTGGGACTGTAAGTTACCTTAGACCAAGGAGACTAAAGTCATATAAATTCATAAAAACGCATTGACCCCAAATCTACCTACGATGCAAAAACAACTCTGTATATTACTCCTTTTCTGTAGTTTCCATATCAATGCCCAATTTGGCAAAAATTGTGAAATTACACAGCTTAAAATTAATTTGATCAATCCTGGTATTGAATACGAAAGAGGTCTTGGAGTGAACACTACCTTGGACATAAAAGCAGGATTGCAAATAGCATTGGACCCGGCATTGGAAGAACCCTTGGAAGAAGTAGACCTGTTTCCTGCACTGGCCCTTCAATACCGTTATTATTACAATTTTGAGCGTCGCGGTAGAAATGGAAGACAGATTTACGGAAATTCAGCAAACTATGTGGCTCCGGCCACAGCAGTTTTTTATCCAGGTTCAAGAACGGTAGCGAACGCGGAGATAAGGGGTATAATTGCCTATGGCGGTTTGGTTACGGGCTTACAGCGCAGTTATAATTCCGGTTTTAATTTCTCCGTTGATGTAGGGGCGGCCTACCATGTGGGACCGTTCAAAGGTAGTATGCTTCCCGTGGCAAATCTCAGTATCGGTTGGATCATCAGTGAGAAGCGCTGGTGTGTGGGCAAGTAAGTTTGAAATCCCCTCAAAATCAATAAGATAAAAATAACACAAGTTTATATCCACAAGCCAAAATTAGCAGTATCTTTGCACGCTGAAAAACAAAAGTTATGTCTACTACAAAAAATATTGCGATCATTGCTCACGTAGACCATGGTAAGACTACCTTGGTAGATAAGATTATGTACCATTGTCAATTATTCCGGGATAATGAGAATACGGGAGATTTAATTTTGGACAATAATGATCTAGAGCGGGAACGTGGTATTACGATTACCTCAAAGAATGTTTCCGTGGTGTATAAGGACACAAAAATCAATATTATAGATACACCGGGTCACGCCGATTTTGGCGGGGAGGTAGAACGTGTATTGAATATGGCCGATGGCGTTTTGTTGTTGGTAGATGCTTTTGAAGGCCCTATGCCGCAAACACGTTTTGTTTTGCAAAAAGCCATCGATTTGGGATTAAAGCCCTGTGTGGTCATCAATAAAGTAGATAAAGAAAATTGTACCCCTGAGGAAGTACACGAAAAAGTGTTCGATTTGATGTTCGAATTGGGGGCCGAAGAATGGCAATTGGATTTTCCCACGGTATATGGATCCGCCAAACACAACTGGATGAGCGAGGATTGGAGTGTTCAAACAGATTCCATTGCACCGTTATTGGATATGGTTATTGACCATATTCCTACTTTTGAACCTGCGGAGGGCAATACGCAAATGTTGATCACTTCCTTGGACTATTCCTCTTTTACCGGGCGTATAGCCATTGGAAGATTACAAAGGGGAAGCTTAAGGGAAGGACAACAGGTTTCGCTGGTCAAAAGGGATGGTAGTATCGTAAAATCCAAAGTAAAGGAACTATTTACCTTCGAAGGATTGGGACGTAAAAAAGTACAAGAAGTGGCTACAGGTGATATCTGCGCCATTGTAGGTTTGGAAGGATTTGAAATCGGTGATACCATTGCCGATTTGGAAAACCCGGAAGGCCTTAAAACCATTGCCATAGATGAGCCCACGATGAGTATGTTGTTCACGATCAACGATAGCCCGTTCTTTGGTCAGGATGGTAAATTTGTAACCTCTCGCCATATCAAGGAACGTTTGGAAAGGGAATTGGAGAAAAACTTGGCGCTAAGGGTCAATGAAACAGATAGTGCCGATAAGTTTTTGGTCTTTGGACGAGGGGTATTGCACCTTTCTGTTTTGATCGAAACCATGCGAAGGGAGGGCTATGAATTGCAGATAGGTCAACCCCAGGTAATCATAAAGGAAGTCGATGGAGTAAAATGCGAGCCAGTAGAATCCTTGACCATCGATTTGCCGGAAGAAGTTTCCGGTAAAGCGGTTGAAATGGTATCGATAAGAAAAGGGGAAATGACCAGCATGGAAGCCAAGGGAGATCGTATGGTATGCGAATTTTTGATTCCTTCAAGGGGAATCATCGGTTTGCGTAATCAATTGTTGACCGCTACTGCCGGGGAAGCTATTATGGCACATCGTTTTCTGGAATATCAACCCATGAAGGGAGATATCCCCCAGCGTCAAAATGGTTCATTGGTCTCAATGGAAAAAGGAAAGGCCATTCCCTATTCCATCGATAAATTACAGGATAGGGGCCGGTTTTTTGTGGATCCGGGAGAAGACATCTATGAAGGTCAGGTTATCGGCGAGAATTCCCGTGGTGACGATATGACCATTAATATTACGAAGACAAAAAAGCTTTCCAATGTTCGCTCTGCCGGTGCTGACGATAAGGCAAAGATTGTACCTGCCATAAAATTCTCTCTGGAAGAAGCTTTAGAATATATTCAGAAAGACGAGTATGTTGAGGTTACGCCCAAGTATTTAAGGCTTAGGAAAATATTTCTGACGGAAGTAGAACGCAAACGCAACAAAATTGCTTAACGGTTAAAACCCTGAATTTTCAGGGTTTTTTTATGAAATGATTTTGACTTAATTTCGACCATTAGGGTATAAACCATAAACACCGTTATGAAAATCAGTATTCAATTGTTAAGTATAGTTTTTGCCGTATCCTTAATAGGCTGCAAAGAGCAATCCAAATCTAAGGAAGGGGTTTCAGAAATGGAAACCGTCATCGTAGAAGAAAAAGGAATGGTTCCTGCTTCGTGGATCAATAAACGTGCGGAAAGGGCAAAAACAAGATTGGAAAAATCGGATGCCGGAAAGGTCATATGGAACGCTATGGAAGCACATGGTGGTCTGGCCAACTGGTATGGTAAAGGAGCATTGGCGTTTCGTTTCAATTATCAGCCTTTGGATGGGGGAACACAAAGGGATAGCTACCAAACTATTGACACTTGGAGCAATAGGGCCAGGCATACAAGTGCAACGGATAGTACAGCGCATTTTGGATGGACGGGAAAAACGGCATGGGTGAAAGCCAAAGACAGTACCGCCTTTGCATATGACACACGTTTTTGGGCATTAACGCCATTCTATTTTTTGGCACAGCCTTTTGTTCTTGATGGGGCTGGCGTCAACTTGGAACTTTTACCCCAAACAACATATAACGATAAA
>JBCBZE010000166.1:0-7549 GCA_039815505.1 Bacteroidota bacterium
AATTTAACGGAACATATTATTGTTTGCGGATTTGGACGTAACGGCAATCAGGCGGTAGAACGCTTAAAAGCATATAAAAGGCCTTTTGTGGTTATTGAAAAGGATAGGGAGGTTCTGGAAAAATATGAGGATGAGGTGCTTTTTGTGGAAGGGGACGCCAATGAAGATGAAGTGTTATTGGGTGCTGGTATAGAACGGGCTAAATACTTAATTACAGCATTGCCCGATGATGCGGCCAATCTGTTTGTCGTACTGTCTGCCAAACAGTTGAATAAAAACCTTTTTATCATTAGTAGGGCATCTCAGGTAACCTCTCAAAAGAAGTTGCGATTGGCAGGGGCGGACAAGGTTATAATGCCCGATAAAATAGGTGGTGACCATATGGCCTCCTTGGTGGTCATGCCAGACCTTATCACATTTATGGACAAGTTATCCGTTGAGGGGGAACATACCACAAATCTTGAAGAAGTGGCCATAGAGGATTTTGAAGGTCAGGTTGAATGCAACTCCCTGCGCGATTTAGATCTAAGAAAAAAAACGGGATGTACCATTATAGGATATATAGCACCGGACGGCACTTATATTATTAACCCGGAAGCGGATTTACAACTACAACCCAAAAGCAAGATTATTGTTTTAGGAAGACCGGAACAGATTAAAAAATTGAATAATATGTTTCATATTCATTAAACATATTAAGAGACATTATTTGATTGTAATACATATTTTTTGGATATTGCCACCTTTACAGACTAATCGAAAAACCAAATAAATCAAATTATGAAGTATAGACTTCTTACGTTCTTCACTTTACTTTTACCATTTTTTTCCCTTTCACAAGAAACTGCGGATGTTGGTTTGGACGAGAAAATAGATCAAGCTTTTGCTCCTGTTTCAGATTTTTTCAATACCGTTATTTTCTTTGAGATTTTAGGCACTCCTTTTGTGCTGATTCTTCTGGTCGGTAGTGCGCTGTTTTTTACGATTTACTTTGGATTTCCCAATATAAGATATTTTTGGAGGGCCATAAATGTAGTACGCGGCAAGTATGATGAACTGGAACTACCGGAAGGTCATGGAGCTGAAAAAACTGAACTTGCAATAGACGGAGACATCCCCGATACCATCAGGGACGAAAGCAAAGAAGGTGAGGTTAGTCATTTCCAAGCCTTGGCAACCGCAGTTTCGGGAACCGTGGGCAATGGAAATATAGCAGGGGTTGCCTTGGCCATTGCCTTGGGTGGTCCAGGAGCTACTTTTTGGATGATTATTTGCGGTCTTCTGGGAATGTCCACAAAATTTGTTGAATGTACATTGGGAGTTCAATATCGCGACGTGGATGAAAATGGTACGGTATATGGTGGTCCAATGTACTACATCAGTAAAGGACTTAAGGAAAGAGGATTTAAAACGTTGGGAAAAATAGCCGCTGCGTTGTTTGCCGTTTTCTGTATTGGCGGTTCTTTCGGAGGAGGTAATGCGGCACAATCCAATCAGGCTACCATCGTAGTCAAGGAGTTGTTTGGATGGGAAAGTGCAATGGCGGGGACCATAATCGGTATTGTTCTGGCCGTATTGGTCGGAATTATAATTATTGGGGGCATTAAGAGGATTGCCTCGGTTACCGAAAAGGTAGTTCCTTTTATGGCCGTATTGTACATACTGGCATGTTTGTATATAATTTTTGGTAACTTCAGCTTAATAGACGATGCCATTTCGCTTATCATTACGGAAGCATTTAATCCTACTGCAATTGGTGTAGGTGGCGTTATCGGTGTTTTGTTGGTAGGCTTTAGACGTGCCGCCTTTTCCAATGAAGCAGGTGCAGGATCCGCCTCTATTGCCCATTCTGCCGTAAAAACAAAATATTCGGCCTCGGAGGGTCTAGTTGCCTTGTTGGAACCCTTTATAGATACCGTGGTAATTTGTACCATGACCGCCTTGGTCATTATCATTTTTAATTTTGGTGGGGTATTTGATTATGGAGGAGACGGTTCCGGAGTTGTAATGATAGATGGACTTCCCTATGAGGGTGCGGGTATCACTTCACAGGCTTTTGCCGAGTATATTCCATATTCCAATGTATTTCTGACCATTGCAGTGGTTCTTTTTGCAGTGTCTACCATGATTTCATGGTCGTATTACGGACTCCAATCTTGGAAATTCCTGTTTGGTAGAGGAAAAACTACCGATTTAACGTATAAACTATTGTTTTTAACATTTGTAGTAATTGGAGCCGCAGCGAGCATGGACTCTATTTGGGCTTTCTCCGATGCTATGATATTTGCAATGGTGTTCCCGAACATGATCGGATTGTATTTCTTGTTCCCTGTTGTTAAAAAACAGCTTGCCAGGTATTTGGATGCCATAAAAGCAAATAAGACCAGCTAGTTGTTTAGCCTAAAAAAAATTAAATCCTACTTTAAGTTCGACAAACGTGAACGAAGTGGGATTTTCTTTTTGCTACTGATCATTATTGCGCTGCAAATCGCTTATTTCATATGTAAAGTTACCTCTTTCGTCCCCCTGGACAGTAAGGTTATTGTTGATACACGGGCACAGTATGCCTTGGATAGCCTTAAAAAAGGTCAATCCAGAAAATCTAAAAGCAACATTTATCCCTTTAACCCAAACTTTATAACGGACTACAAGGGATATACCCTGGGTATGTCCACTCTGGAAATAGATAGGTTGCATACGTACAGAAGTCAGGAACGTTACGTAAATTCTGCCAAGGAGTTTCAGGAGGTCACCTTGGTTTCCGATTCGCTTTTGACCATACTTTCCCCATATTTTAAATTTCCGGACTGGAAACAAAATAAAAACCAAGAGTTGACCGGCACTAAGAATACCAATGTGGAAACGGAACCATGGAAGCCACCCATGGACTTGAACAAGGCTACACCGGAGCAATTAAGTAAGATAAATGGAATAGGGGAGATACTTTCAAACCGCATTGTAAAGTTTAGGGATAGGCTCGGTGGTTTTTTGGTCCCTGAACAATTATACGATGTCTATGGCTTGGAGCCGGAAGTGGCAAAACGGGCGTTGAAGACTTTCAAGATTATAGATCTGCCTAAAATTGAAAAGATAAATATCAATACGGCAACATCGGAAGAAATTTCCAGGCTTATATATCTTAAGTTCATCATTGCGGAACGAATGGTAATCTATAGGGAAAATGTCGGAACTATTCGTTCTTTTGACGAATTAACGAAAATTGAGGATTTTCCGACGGATAAGATTGAAAGAATTAAATTATATTTGATGTTATAAAACTGCTATGATGATTACCGATACCATGTCCAACTTAAGTTTTGATTATTCGGAAACCCATGAAATGGTTGCCACTTCCGCCAAGGAATTCGCGGAACAGTATATACGGCCCTATGTTATGGAGTGGGACGAGGCACAGACCTTTCCTTTGGAAGTCTTTAAAAAGGCAGGGGAGATGGGATTTATGGGAGTACTGGTCCCAGAAACTTTAGGAGGTTCCGGATTGGGCTACCACGAATATATTGCCATTATTGAGGAAATTTCCAAAGTGGATCCCTCCATAGGGCTATCGGTAGCTGCCCACAACTCCCTATGTACCAATCATATCCTATCTTTTGGAAATGATGAACAAAAGCAAAGATGGATTCCTAAATTGGCAACAGCTGAATGGATTGGAGCCTGGGGACTTACAGAACATAATACTGGTTCCGATGCTGGCGGCATGAGCACAACTGCGGTAAGGGATGGAGACTTTTGGATCCTTAATGGCGCTAAAAACTTTATTACGCATGGTAAGAGCGGTGATGTAGCGGTGGTAATTGCGAGAACCGGTGAAAAAGGGGATAGTCATGGCATGTCGGCTTTTGTCGTCGAAAAGGGTACCAAAGGATTTTCTAGTGGAAAGAAAGAAGATAAATTAGGTATGCGCGCCAGCGAAACCGCCGAGTTGGTTTTTGATGATTGCAGAATTCCGGACGTAAACCGCTTAGGAGCCGTAGGCGACGGATTTATACAGTCCATGAAAGTATTGGATGGAGGCAGGATATCCATAGGGGCTCTGTCACTGGGCATAGCGAAAGGCGCCTATGAGGCAGCATTAAAATATGCAAAGGAAAGAGTACAGTTTGGTAAATCCATAAGTGAATTTCAAGGTGTTTCCTTTAAATTGGCGGACATGGCCACGGAAATTGAAGCCTCTGAATTGTTATTGCACAAGGCGGCATTTCTTAAGAATGAGGGCCGCAAAATGACCAAACATAGTGCCATGAGTAAAATGTATGCTTCCGAAGTCTGTGTAAAAATTGCCAATGACGCGGTGCAGATACATGGTGGATATGGCTACACCAAAGATTTTCCCGTTGAAAAATTCTATAGGGATGCCAAGCTCTGTACGATTGGAGAAGGGACCACTGAAATACAAAAAGTGGTCATTGCAAAAAATATTTTGAAATAATTTTAGTTAATCATTTAAATGGCTGTATATTTGCGGCCTTAATCATTAAAGAAAGGAGGTTGTAGCCAATGTTAATAATACCAGTAAAAGAAGGAGAAAATATCGATAGAGCTTTAAAGCGTTTTAAGCGTAAGTTCGATAGAACAGGTACAATGCGTCAATTGAGAAAGCGTCAGCAATTCACAAAACCTTCAGTAGAACGACGAGCTCAAATACAAAAAGCACAATATATCCAGGGTTTAAGAGACCAAGAAGAGATATAATTAGTACAGTATATAAAATACAGAATCCCACTTACGGTTGTTTTCCGGAAAGTGGGATTCTTTTTTTGAAGCAAAGCCGTAACTTTGTATTATGGCCTTGGACTCCTTCATTTCTTATTTATCCCTGGAAAAGAATTATTCCCCACATACCGTTAATGCCTACGAAAAGGATATAAAAGAGTTTACCGCTTTTTGCAGCCGGGAACTAGATATTGACAGTGTTGAGGACGTGCACTATACCGCTATTAGGAGTTGGATCGTTAGCTTGGTCAATAAAGACATATCCAATCGTACCATCAATAGAAAAATAGCCTCCTTAAAAGCGTATTACAAATTTTTACTTCGAATAGAAAGAATCACCGTTAATCCTCTTACAAAACATAAAGCATTAAAAGTAGCTAAGAAAATAGAGGTCCCCTTTTCTGAAACTGAAATGGAGAATGTATTATTGAAAATGCCTTTTGATGCCGACTTCAAGGGTCTAAGGGATAAGTTAATTATTGAACTTTTGTATACCACCGGAATCCGCAGGGCGGAATTGATTAATTTAAAAATTGGCGATGTTGATGTACAAAGAAGAACATTAAAGGTGCTTGGGAAGAGAAATAAGGAGCGTATTGTGCCCTTGTTGTCTTCTACCGCAAGTTTGTTTACGCTATATTTTGAAGAAAGGAAAAACGTGGATAAGATCATAGATGACCAACATGTGTTTTTGTCCAAGTCCGGCAACAAAATTTATGAAACCCTTGTTTATAGAATAATTAATGGGTATTTTAGTAAGGTCTCTTATAAGCTAAAAAAGAGTCCGCATATTCTTAGACATACATTTGCGACTCATTTATTAAATAAAGGGGCAGATCTTAACTCCGTAAAAGAGTTATTGGGACATTCCAGTTTGGCCTCTACTCAGGTATATACCCACAACAGTATAGCTGAACTAAAAAAAGTACACCTATCCGCTCATCCCAGAAGCAAAGAGTAGTACTTGATTCTTTTTTGTAACATATAATTTTTAAAACTTCGGTCCATGAAAGTAAATACTCAGTCAGTAAATTTTAATGCAGATGGAAAACTTATAGATTTTATCCAGAACAGATTGGACAAACTAGAACTTTTTTATGATAAGGTAATAAGTACGGATGTATATTTAAAGGTTGAAAACACCAGTTCTAAAATCAATAAAATAGTAGAGATAAAAGTGAATGTGCCCGGGGATAAAATGATTGTAAAGAAGCAATGTAAATCATTTGAGGAAGGAGTTGATGCAGCTTGTAGTTCGTTGGAAAGAAGCCTAAAAAAAAGAAAGCAAAAATTAAGATTACATGCTTGATTAAAATTTTCGAAAAATAGTTTTGAATAAATAAAAATATATCTACATTTGCAGTCCGTTAGAAATAGCGGACTTTTTTGTGCGCAAAAAAGAATAAAATGCCGATGTAGCTCAGCTGGCTAGAGCAGCTGATTTGTAATCAGCAGGTCGTGGGTTCGAGTCCCTCTATCGGCTCAAAAGTTCTTAAAAATATAGTTTAGGGGAGATACTCAAGCGGCCAACGAGGGCAGACTGTAAATCTGCTGACTATGTCTTCGCAGGTTCGAATCCTGCTCTCCCCACATAAAATTTTGAGGAGAGACTGTCAAAAGCTTGCTTTTGTAAAGTCTAGACAAAAAATTTTATGTTCGGGGTCACCCGAACGGGATGCGCGAACAAAGTGAGCGAATCCAAGGAATCGCTGGTTCACCCGAACGGGATGCGCGAACGAAGGGAGTGGATTCTCAATGAGAGAGTTTGAAATATTGAAATTAAATAATGCGGGAGTAGCTCAGTTGGTAGAGCGTCAGCCTTCCAAGCTGAATGTCGCCGGTTCGAACCCGGTCTCCCGCTCAAAGTATTGACATTTTTGTCATTCCTGCGAAGGCAGGGATCTCCCCTTGGCGCAACAAGGTGGTAGATTCGACACTTTACGCCGGTGTAGCTCAGGGGTAGAGCGTTTCCTTGGTAAGGAAGAGGTCACGAGTTCAAATCTCGTCATTGGCTCAAATTAAGATATAAATTCGTACACTAATATAAACTAAGATTAAATTAATTAAACATGGCAAAGGAAACTTTTGATCGTTCCAAACCGCACTTAAATATAGGTACTATTGGACATGTGGATCACGGTAAAACTACATTGACTGCTGCTATTACTACTGTTTTGGCAAATGCAGGATTGTCTGAATTGAGAAGCTTCGATTCTATCGATAATGCTCCTGAAGAAAAGGAAAGAGGTATTACTATCAATACGTCTCACGTGGAGTACCAAACAGCAAATCGCCACTATGCACACGTTGACTGTCCTGGTCACGCGGATTATGTAAAAAACATGGTTACGGGTGCTGCGCAAATGGACGGTGCAATCTTGGTTGTTGCAGCTACGGATGGTCCTATGCCACAAACTCGTGAGCACATCCTTTTGGGACGCCAAGTAGGTATTCCAAGAATTGTTGTATTCATGAACAAAGTGGATATGGTCGATGATGAAGAGCTTTTGGAATTGGTTGAAATGGAGGTAAGGGAATTACTTTCTTTCTATGAGTACGATGGTGACAATGGTCCTGTAATCTCAGGTTCTGCACTTGGAGCTCTTAATGGTGAACAAAAGTGGGTCGATACCGTAATGGAATTAATGGAAGCGGTTGACAATTGGATCGAGTTGCCAAAGAGAGATGTGGATAAAGATTTCTTAATGCCTGTAGAAGATGTATTCACAATTACAGGTCGTGGAACCGTTGCTACTGGTCGTATAGAGACTGGTGTTGCCAATACAGGTGATGCAGTTGATATTATTGGTATGGG
>JBCBZE010000085.1:0-11183 GCA_039815505.1 Bacteroidota bacterium
GCTGTTCCCTTACGGACTGTGCGGTTTCAGCGGCAAGCACTTGTGCCTCTTCCAACGACTGATCGGGGCTTACCGCCTCTGCTTGCTGTACGACCGCTTCTTGCGCTACCGGCAAGGGTAGGTCGGCACTTGTGCCCGGACCATGGGTCTCCTCCTGGCGCCCGATCGATGGTGCTGCCGTTTGCGCCTCACCTCCGCCCTGATACGCTCTTCTTATTTCATTTTGGCGATGTTTGGCCTGTTCCGTAGCTGTTTTAAGGTCATACTCCAGTTTCATCTTCAAAAGGCCCTTGACCGTATTTTTTAAAGCATAAAAAGCTATGAGTGCCGCAAATCCATATGGTCCTGTCATCGCTAGAAACAAAAGGGTACCGCCAATTTTGGTCCTGTTCCGCCAAAGCGATTTTAAAGTACTCCCTACTGTATTTTTTTGGGGATTTTCCCTTATTGTATCATCTGAAGTTTCCATATTTGCCATTTCTTATTATTTTTAATCATATTAGTACCAGTAACATGGGCTCATAGTTTGCTTTTACGTTTCGTTAGGCACCTTGCTTTGATTGTGCCCGCCCGGGCTCATTTTCTACAACTTCCCTGGTTTCAGGTTCGCTATTTGTTCCAAACTCCTTTTTTAAGTCCACATACCATTCCTTAAAGTCTTGTTTTATACGGGCTTTGGTTTTAATGGCCCTTTTTTGCCTCTTTATCCGTATGCCTTTTAATCCGGTCCTATTTTTCCTGACCTCGCCTTTAACCGCACGCAACAAGTGCCAAAGCAATTGCCTCAAGTGTCCCGATTTCTTTTGTTTTGATGGAACCATCGTACTTTTTACATCTTTTCTTTGAGCCGGTTCAAAGGCTTTTAATAGTATCATGATAATAAATAACAATACTTCCTTGGACCGAGTAGAAATTTGTTGTACCACCGAATTGTTGTTTTTTTTCATAGCATATGCTAATCTGTCCTTACTGCTTAAAGTCCACCTCCCGAACGCCTTTAAGGTCTCTGCGCACATCCACGGCAATACGCAGCTCTTCTTTAATTTCCTTACCGTTCGCAATACCCTTGATCAACATTTCCGGATTAGAATGGTCCGTACTGTCCAAAAACACATTGGAAAGTCCTAGAATACGGAGCCAAAAAGGTTGTAAGTGCTTAATATCCTTTACACGGTATAGCTCTATTTCATTAGTTGTCCTAGAGAAAATACCTCGATGTTCAATGATACGCTGATCGGTAATTTCTATCCGATTTTTTTTCGTATCGTAGTATTTCCATAATGCCATCAGCAATCCTATACCAAAAGCGGCAGTCAACAGGATGCATAAGAGATAAAATGAGAAATTAATCCATTGCGATGGTGAACCTTCCCATATTATTTTTTCTTCCATTTTTTTAACTACGTTCATTTGTTGCTGTACCTAATCCTCGATGATAGCGTTGATCTTTACGTCGTAATTTTCGATTAACAGACCGTGTGGGTTTTCATCCGTTCTTGCCACGTCCTGTAGTTCAAAAAGAGCAGAAAAAAATTCTGTTCTTTCATTCTTTTGATCGGTTCTTTTAACCTTTAATTTTCCGTATAATGCCCCCGTAACGGGGATGGTATTTTGATTTACCTTAATAGAATCCACGAGAAGGCTTTGAATTAAATTTTGCGATCTTATTTTTTGAAAGTGTCCCTTGGCCTTTAGCGAGAGGTAGAGTTCTTTTCCGGAATTACCCGTAAGGTGTAGTGCACGGTTTATATTACCTTCCATACTAAATTGATCAAAATTCCAAAATAACCTATGAAAGGTGGCGATATGGTTTTTTATTTCAGGATTACGATAGGCATCCATCTTCTCTGGAGTAATACCGCTAGCTAAGGCGAGCTGACCATTATCGGTTATGATATAGGCCGTTTTTGCAAAGTTTTTAGTGATGTAAAACGCCCAAGCCAAACTGCCCGTAGAAATCAATAGGCATACCACCATACTTATTACCATCGCCTTTTTGGCCAAATCAAAGCTGCTGGGAATATCTTTTAATGATTTTAAATCCATACTTGTTCTTTTTTATAATGGTGTGTCTCTTTAAATAGTATAAGCGGCTACCTTTGATGGTGTGTTTTTTCATGAGCTCGTATTAAGGTTAAAGGAAATCTTTAACCTTAATACAGCTCTTTCAACATAAGTTCATACCTAAGGCCGCGCTATGCTAACCAGGTTGTTGTCTTCCATCAAATGAAAGTAGCGACTAAAAGTTCGGCCAATCCAAAAATCCCCATTCCAATGACAAAACGGATTAAATTTTTCTGTGCCTGTTCATTACCCTGCATGTACTGTAAAAAAACTAAAAATCCGCCCACTACCGCAAATAGCCCCACCGCGGCATCCAAAGCCAATTTAACCGTAGCCGACCAGGTAGTAATTTGACCATCTACGGCAAATATGGGGACACTAAATAGCAGCATCATAATACAGACCATAGCTTTTTTATGGGTTCCTTCTGCAGATCTTTTTAGCTTAGGCGTTAAACTTGTTCTCATTGTTCTCATTGTTCTCATTGTTCTCATTGTTCTCATTTTTAAATTAATAATCAGTTTATTTATTAAAATCTTCTATTGTTCTATATCATTGCCTTTGGTCCTAATAATATATTTCAGCCGTTGGTTCATTTTTATACAATGATATCCCGATTTGTATTTTAGGAATTGGGTAAGTTCTCCCTTTCCCGGGAATTTGGACGCCACGAAGAAATAAGCACCCCCTAGGGTGGGAAAAATAAGGGAGGCTAAAAAATTATTGAGAAACGTAAATAAAAACCCAAGGAAACACACGATGATAAGTGCAACTTTACCCAGGTTAAACCCCATTACCTCTGGTGTTTTTTCTAATACTTTAGGACATCTGAACTCCATGATTTCTTTGTTTTTCGTTAAAACCGTTATTATCTTCCACCTGTTAACCGTTGTGTTATGGTATCCCCGATTCCCGAGCCCAATTCACTGCCTTTGCTCACTAAGGTATTGGCGAATTTGGGTACTTGCAGAATGGTAATGATCATCACCACTTGTAGGCCCAAAGACAATATGGCATTGGTAAAACTGAGGTTCGTTACATCCATGGCCACAATAATGGCCTTCATAATGCGTAATATGGGTTCCCAGAGCATCACCGAAATAAAGCCAAAAAACCAGCTTCCCAATACACTCTGGTTACCAACAATTAATGAAAATGGCACCGCCAATACGCCTAATACGTAATAGATGGATGCTAGAATGACCTGTCTGCCCAAAATGTAAAATCCTACTACATTGGCCGCAAAATAAATGAGCAAGTGTATGACTTCCAATGCGGGGTTAATCGCTATAATATCATAAACCCCAAGCCCCGGCGAGCTACCTGGATATACGAAGGTGATAGAATCCATATATAGGGTATAAAAGGCATTTTCGTACCAATTGATAAGGCCGGTACCGGTTACCCCTGCACCCCAAGCCTTTCCAATACCCTCCAATACAATGGAGTCTACCAATTGCATGGGATCAATTACCAACAGTTCCACCAATGGCCGGTACAGGGTTATTGTAGCCAAAATTAAGCAGGGTTTAATGATGACGAACGGATCTAGCTTAGAATCGATATCCGACATATAAAGCATTACCCTGTAGGCAATATAGATAATGACGATTACCGCGGTAATTTTTAGGACTGGATCGATAAGGCCCCCTACCACGGCATACATTTTCCCGCTATTATTGACCCCTACCAGTTCGTTCCAGAATGTATCAAAATTAAACATGCTTTTTCTTATTTAATGAAACACTTTGATAAAAGTGTTAAGGTTATCAAGTCTGTATTCTATCTGTTGTATCCTAGATCTTATGCGCTTTGCACGTAAATAAAGTTTTAACCAAAACGTATAACTATAACCTACACCTCCACTTTGAAGGGCCAAACCTGTAGTGATAGGATCCAAGTTGTTCTCTACCTGCGCCAAATATCCTTTCTCCACGTCTAAATCTTCCTTTATCTGTTTTAGTCCAAAGTGTATAAATGGTGGCGTATTTTCCAAAATCTTTATTTTACTTTCCAGCTTCGCAATGAGTGTGTTGGTCTGTACAGCTTGATACTGTGCTCCCAATAGTACCGGCGATGCACCCAACGTTGAGGTAACATCTATTTTATCGGCATATTTTTTTTCCTTATCGCGTAGGTTCAGATAAGCAGTCCCCATAGGCACTCTGGATCCGCTCAATACAATCAATTGCGCATTTATGGTGCGATTGATATTACGAAGCTGCTTATCCTTTATTCTTGGTTTCTTTTGTGCACTGTTTACGATGGGAAACAGCAGACCAAGCATTACAAAAACTAGTTTAATAAGTTTCATTTTCTATACTTAGATTAATAACATTTTCGAGTGCGGTAAGTGTTAACAGTAAACGGTTCTCTTCGGTTAGATATAGCTGATCTTTAGCGCCACTTTTTCTCTCACCCAAATAGTTTCGTATATTTTGTAGTTCATAGGACAGTTTTTGGTTAAACCTTAGCTGTATACTAATGTTTTTGAACATATTCATTTCATAGGCGGTATACGGACTAACAATAGGATATTTAGAGTTAAAATAATTTCTTGTGGTCCTGTTTACAAAATAGAGCACATCCGGCCTCAAATCGTCTACCTGGGTATTTCCGGTTTTTAAACGCTCTTTATCTTTTTCCATAAGCTTGGCAACCGTAATAACCGTTCCCATGTGCAATAAGTTCAGTTCTTCCATGTCGTCATGAAAATCCCGTATCTTTTTATTAGCCGCAATAGCGGTTCTATCCGTCAGGCGCTCTCTCGTTTGTTGTGCCCGTACCTCAAAAACGCTTATAAAGCCTATGAACAATAGTATTATTTTCATTTTGCCAAGAGTTTGAATTAAATAGAACATCATTTCATTTGATCAGTAAGGAAAAAATTTTCTTAACAGGGTGCTCCTATGTATATCGGCCTCAATTTCATCCAGTTTTCTACTCAATACTTCCAATGAGATTTCCGTATTTTGGTTCAAGTTTATTCGCTCCCCATATATAGTAGGTCTAACTGCGGAGAGTAAATTATTTAGATCGGTTATATCATTCGCATTCTGGATATCGCTTAGATCGGGGAAACTTCCAAATCCTTTCAAATGGCTCAATTTCTTATACAGCTTATCCAACAACCCTAAAATCGCATTGATTTTTTTTAAGTTGTCCTTCTTCTTAAAAGGATAAAAAAAGGCCAGGTTGTTATTGTCAACTTTTACCTTGTTTGCGCGAAGCTCTAATTTTTCAATCTCGCTTAGTATGGCGCCCGCATCAATGGCCGTGGGCACATAGGCATAGAGACGTTTTACATAGAAGTCCTTATATTTATCCACACTTGCCCTTAGATCCGGCTCAATAACCCTTACAAAGGGGTCAAGCGTTGCCGACATGGCCACAGAAGATGTCACCGCATTTTTATTGTTGGCCGGAATCTGTGCAAACAAACCACTACTTAGACCAAATGCTATATATATAAGTTGTTTTTTCATGGTATCGCTTTAATTTATAAGTTCAAATGCCTGCAATGCAAGGAGTATCTCATCCTGATTCTGCGCAACCATGGTGGCCGCGGTGATTAACAGTAGTGCCCTGCTGCGTTTCTCATCGTCGGAATAGGCTTTAAGAATAGCCCTTCGGATCCTGTAGATTTCCTGCCGATCCGCATTACGCATATCACTGGAATTCAAGTACTGTAACCACAAAAGGTCTATGGAATTAGTACTGATCTGGGACATATATTTTCGCTTGTTTTCCGTGAAATAGGGAAGGTCCGTACCATATGTGGCCAGGATACCCGAAGCGACCGCCATAGTGCCCTTTAGTCCAGAAGCCACTATAAATTCACTTGTTCTATCATAAACCGTGGTTTTGTAGTTAATTTCCAGTTCCTCTTTTAAACTGCGTGTGGCATCTTCCAGCTCCAGCACCATAGTTCCGTTTTGTATAATTTCATTAAGAATATATCCTCTGATGGCTTTTTTTTCCTTTATGTTCTTTTTGTCCTTATTTTTGATTTGTATCGCATGACCTGGATTACAAAACATCAAGGCACCGATAAGGAGTACATAGTTGACCCTTTGAAATCTCTTTTTTAGTACATCATTGTCCATTTTTTACGTTTTAGTATTACACATTCGGTTTTTAGATACTTCTATGGCAACTATTTAATTTCATGATATGGGCCTTTATCTTCTTGTCCTTCAAAAGCACTTTCCAAGGGGTGCTAGTCAAAAATTAGACGAAACACGCTTCTTTTATCGTTTTCTATTTCCATAAGCTCAAGCTCATATTGAATGGTATTGATAATACTCAGGTATTTCTCGCCAATTTGATCGATTACCCCATTGTTCAACTTATAACTTGTTTTCTTATTTACCACTCTATTGGCAATTCTTGCCGCCTCTATGAGGTAATCCCTTTTTTTTATACACTTGGTTTTCTCATGGGAAAGGGGGTTCAAAAAACCATCACAGAGTTTGGTGTAATTAATGATATGAATGGTCTGGTTGACATTGGGCAGTTTACTTACCGCCAAAAGGTCGGCTATATTAACTGCGTTTATGGCCAGTACCCTTTTGTTTGTTTCGTTATAGGCCTCCAACAGGGCTTTTGTATACCAAGCTTCCGTGTAAATGGGTATTATGATATAATCATCATAGTAGTCACCCACTTGAGGACTAAAATCGGATAAGGTTGGAATCACCGGAGGGGTATCCAACACATTCTGCGACGCCATGTTTTGCATCATAAAAACCAGGAACATCAGTACCAAATACTTCATAGCTACAGGGCTTGTGGATAAATTAATTTCTTTCTGGGTACGATGACCCTAGCGGACCTACCTCCTTTTTGTTCAAGGATATCAATATGTAGATCTTCATTTTTGTTAGGGGTAAACTTATCAAAGATCATAACCATCGTTTTACGGTTAAATCCTTTTAGTTTACTGATCTCGTCTATAATGTGTATGGGTTCAATAACGCGCTCCTGATAGATATAATCCGGACTTATCTTTTTTCTGAGTTTTAATCGGAACAATATTTGGGCAATATCCAAATCTATGGCAGAGCCGTTTGCTATGCTGATCCTTAGGGCCATAAAATCCTTTTCGTAGAAAACACCGGTGACATTGATACCAAAATCTTCATTGGAATTCCTGAGGTTTGCATTGGGTCTGGCAAATAATAATCGATCGGCAAACCCCTGTATTTCCGCCTCTCTTTCCTGTACCTCTAGGAGTTCCTCCCTAGTTTTTTGTATATACTCCCCAACTCCCTTAATCCGATAAGAGAGTTGTCTTACATCCCTATTATATCGGATGGGAATAGAATGATACTCCCCATTTTTGGTAATAACGGTAAGGTTGGTTTCCTGACTAATAGGTTTACCGACATCATCTCCCGTATGCCTAATTTTGATTATGGTTTGAACAGAGTCCGCTATAAAATAAGGGGAGCCCAAATCTACATATGTAATTTCCCGATTAAAGATCAAATGCGTTGTTTTGATATCGGATACAAATACCATTTTTGCCGATTTTACTTCTTCCATACTTGACCCTTGTCCATTTTGCTGGGCATTGGTTGGTTTCCCTATTAGAAGTAGAAATATTGTGGGTATTATCGTTACACTTTTCATTGTTTTTATACTTAGTTATTGCGTTCTACAAATTCATTAAGTGCCAATTCCATATTTTCATTTTCCTGATATGTCTGAAATATGATTTTGTTCTCATCGGCATTGGATGAGTAGCAGGCATAACGTTCCGGCGACACCGTTACCTTGTAGACATTGGAAACGTTCCCGACTTTAATGTATACCTCGCGCTTATCGGTGGAAAACAATTTTTCCAAATCGCTCTCACCAAAGGATAGGTACTTGGCAAATTTATCCTTGGAGGCCATTTTTTTCTTGTGGGACAAAAGAATCATCGTATCCGTATTGTTAATCATCGCCGGTCCCGCAGCCGTATCCAGAATATCCTCTACATCCTGTGTGGCAATTGCTACTTCGCCATAAAATTTGCGTACTGTTTTATAGAGGTATTTAATAAATTCGGCCATTTCACCTTTGGAGATGGGTTTCCAGCATTCATCTATAAAAATGGATTTTTTTACGCTTGGCACTTGGCGTATTTTACTCATGACCACATCGATACATAGCATGGTCACCAAGGGAAACAAAATAGGATGGTCTTTAATGTTGTCCATTTCAAACACTATAAAGCGTTCCTTCACAAGGTTTATGGGTCTTCTTGAATTCAAAATTTCCGCAAATTTCCCATCATGAAAATCCTGAAGCGATAGTTTAAAACTAAGCTTGTCAAAATACACCGCTTCTTCTTTTAATGCTTTGGTTTCGCATACAAACTCAAAGAAGGTAGACATGCATGGAAACACGCTAGGGTCTTTTTTTAACATAGCGTAATAGGCATCCACATACATGGATAAAATTTGCTTTTCTTCCCGTCTATATGCATCATCTCCCTTCCATAAAAACATCATCAAGGATATAATGAACACCTTTTTTTCTACGGTAATCTGCTCTTCTCCTAGGTAAAATGGATTAAATTGTAGGGGTTCACCAACATCATAAGTGAAGTATTGCCCCTTGCACAAGCGACATAGTTTCTTATAGGAATTACCAATATCGATCATTACGATATGGTGCCCTTGTTCAAAATATTGGCTTGCAATATGATTGATGAGGAAAGATTTTCCCGTACCCGAGGGACCAAAAATAAGGCGGTTTCTATTTACGATGAGTCCTCTTTTTACAGGTTCGTCCCATAGATCCAAACGTACCGGTGCCCCATTTTTTCTATCACACAAAAGAATACCATCCTTATTGCCTTCATAGTAGCTTTCAAAATTGATCAAGGCAGGAGATTGCTCGGAAACCCCGATAAACTTAAAGTCCTCCGGGAGAAATACAGCGGCCCCTGGACAATTGTTCAAAAAAACATCGAACAAGGCAAACTTTACATTGTAAGGGGTAATCCCCAATTCCCTAAAAGCATTGTTGATTTCATTTCTATTGAGTTCCAATCCCGCTTTTGTATCATTCCAAAAAATGAGACTATAATGTTGTTTTATAAACTTTAGTTCTTTTTCCAGTACATCTTCGATGAGTTCATTAATATGGTCATAGGTATGCTTATTCTCTTGGGAAACGACCGCTAAACTTTTGAATTTGTTCATGGTAGATTTTAGCTGACCATATAGTTTTGTTGATTTTTCAATATAGATTACCTGATTATAGATATGATTGCAATCCAGCCCCACCGTAACAGGTTGAATAAATGGGATTAGAAAATTTGTTTTGGGTGTTGAAAAATCACTATTTCTAACCGTGGTGTCAATAGTAATCGGTAGTTGTTCATTTGAGGTCAAGGCAAAAATTTCCGCATGCTTGCTACCTACTTTTAAGTTCTGGTCCAAAAAAATATCCGATAATACGGTATCCCCTTCTTTGGACAATGAAAAATAGACACCCAAAAGATCAATGATCTCATCGTTTTTTAACCGATCCACTTCAAAGTATTCTTCTTTGGTCAAAAAGGACATACTTGCCTCTACCAACTTTAAAAAATCCTCCAAATCTGCCTTATAACTATCGTATAGGGCAGGCTTGGCATGCAGTGATACCTTGTTCCTAGCATTCTTGGTAAGGATGAGATAACACTCATGGGTTAAGGTGGGTTTTTCATAGAAAAACTGATTATCACTTCTGGATAAAATACTATCCGCTTCCGAAATGCCCTCTTTAATCTGATCTACAAAAAAATAATCTTGTTTTTGTATAATGGTATCTTCGGGCAGGGAACGTATGACCTTATCAAAAATCTCATTGACATTGTTTAAGGCATTTACATCCAAGGAGTAGATTTGCGGTAGTCTAAGCTTGTAGACCAAGCTTAAGTCACCCTTCTTGGATATTAGAAAATCCTGTTCTACCGCATAAACCGGTAACACCTTATCTATCGTTGTGCTTTTCATCTTAGGTTATTTTCGTTAGCTTCTATGTTAATCCACAGATGATACTTTCTTGGCATGAAAACCTTTTTCTTGTTGAGTAACTCCTCCAATACTTCATTTATCGTGGACAGCAGGGCAATTCTTCGTATCTCATCGGCCTCAACTTCTGTATCTTGCCCACCAAACGTGCTGACCTGTGTGCCTTTTTGTCTCACATAACTGTACACTTCTTTGGCGACTTTGGAAGGAATTTTTGGCCATGTTTTATTTCCTAAATGAATACCCTCCCTTCCATCAAAATCATAAACGGTGAGGGCCAGGTCATATATTTTTTTGTCGGTCTTATAACTAATGATATTTATTTGTAACCTGTTCTCGCTGTCAAAGGATGTTTTTCCATAAAGCACTTCATCTTTAGGGATTATCAACTGTTTTTCTTGAATATGTACCGCCTCTTTTAATCGAATTGCTACCGTACTTCCGGAAACCAATATGCCCTTGTCCACAGTTTCCGCTGCAACCAAATCCAGACCGGGTGGCCTGGAAGACATACCACCCAACCCCTTAAAGCTGTTTTGCCATACTTTGTTTTCTTCCCACCGGTCCGCTAAGGATGCTGGATAGACGGGCTGTTCCCCTATGGTATCCACATCATCGGGAAATTGTCTCCCCGTCATGGAATTTTCGTAGCTTTTGTTCATTAACTCCCTTCTGGCTTGCGCATCCATTTCTTCTTGCATTTCCAATAATAACCGCAGTTCTTCTGCCGCCTGCTGTTGTTCAATGCTATTCATTTGGGTTATTTGGTCCGTCATGGCACTTTGGTTTACATCTTTAAATGGATTAAAATCGTTGTTTGCGTTCAATACCCTTAGGCTATCTCGCTTTTTTTTGTTGTTTTGCATTTGGCGTGCTTCAAGGTCATAGCTTTCTTTTTTGGTCAGATGTTTTATCTCCTCCTCGTTTACATTGGGTGTGGATAAACGCAATCCTTTTTTCTCTGTGCCATCCGATTTAAAAAAGGTCATTTTCGCAAATACCCCAACGGCAAGCACAAAAGCACAAAAAATCCCAATGGCTATTACTTTTTTCTTTTTGTCCATAACCTAGTTACTACTGAATTATTTAGATTCCGTTTTTCTTCTA
>JBCBZE010000298.1:0-4440 GCA_039815505.1 Bacteroidota bacterium
GCAGGTAATACCCAACCCATACTGTAAGCACTAAAAGGAATATAATCTTGAAGGGGGGCAACCGCACTCCCCCAACCTATGCTTGTTAGAAAGTCGGGAATACTAAAAAGAATAACGGTAATGACTACGGCTTTGAATACCAAAGAAGCAGCAAATTTTTCTGGAACAACATTCAATAGAATCAAGGTTATGGTAATAGGATAAATAAACATTAGTGCTGGTATAGCTACCGCAATAATATAACCCACATTAAACTGCCCCATTAAAATACCCAGAACAGAACCCACCAATGCGGTTAGTGTGTAGGCTTTTTGAGAATCTGCAAAACGATGCTTTATAAAATCGGCCGTACCGGCTACGATACCAACGGCCGTAGTAAAACATGCCAAACTTACCAAAATACTTAAAAAGAGATTAGCGGTATTACCCAAGGTTTTAATACTGATACCGTTTAATAAAGCGGTCCTGGAAATGTCGGGGTCAAAGCTACTGTGCATCAATGCGCCAGTGATGATCAAGCCTGCATAAATAAAGAACAGCCCCAAACCGGCCAACCAACCCGCACGTGTGATCAAGTTCTTTTTTTCTTCATAGGAGGTTTCTTTTTTCCGTAGGTTGATGGATATAATGATTACTCCGCCGACCACTACGGCACCAATGGCATCAAAAGTTTGATAGCCTTCCAAAACCCCGTAGGCAAAAGGGTTGGAAAAAGTAGTCTCCCCAAAAACGGTTTCATAAGAAAATAATGTGACCCCAATTAGGGCCAAAAGAATCAAAATAATGGCTGGAGTCAATAACTTACCAATAATGTTTAGCATCTTGGAACGATTCATAACGAAAATGAAAACCAACACAAAATAGACGATACTGGTTGCTAGAGAGGAACTGTTGAAAAACGGTTCTATGGCCATCTCATGCGTGACCGATGCAGTCCTCGGGGAAGGAAGACTTATAGAAATAGCATAGATAACAAAGGAGTATGCCAAACTGAAGTTGGGGGATACCTTTTTTCCAAAATCAAAAATAGTACCCTGTAATTTGGCATGGGCCAGTATTCCCATGATTGGAATTAAAACCGCCGATATACAAAACCCCAGGGTAACGAGCCACCATAATTCTCCCGACTTAAAACCTAATTGTGGAGGTAAAATCAAGTTGCCCGCACCAAAGAAAAGTGAAAATAGGGCAAAGGCGGTTATAAAGGTTTCCTTGGTCTTGTTCATGCACAAAAATTCCGCGGAAAGATAGGATAAAAACCCATGATCTCAAACCTAAGGATTCTAGAGCATTGTAGATCAGTTTGTCGAAAAAAGTGACGTTCATCGAAAAAAAGTTAAAAAAGAAAGGAGGTGCCCAATAAAAAGCAATGTTGTGGCGTTGTTCTAACAAAGCATCCCCATAGATTGCTTTTAACAGCTTAAACCAAATAAAATTTGCAATTCATAGGCCCCAAATCCTGTAAACGCACCCCTAAAAACCTACTTGTATGAAAAAACTGTTTTCTACCTCTGGCATTAAACTTAGTTCCCTTTTCTGTAATCTTTTTGGACACCACTATGTGGTATCCAAAAGAATAACGATGCATATAAAGGAATACAAATGTATTCACTGCAATAAGGAAGTGACCACGGATGTGAGTGGAAATCTTTCTGCACTGACCCCAGAGTTACAAGATATTAATAAAACACTTGAACATCTTTACCAAAAAAGACATAGAGCTACACAACAGGTGGCTTAATTATGCTTTGGCAAATGAATTCCAACCCTGAGCGGTCAATGGAATTTTAGAGACATTCCTGGAAACTAAGTGCGCCCCTTCATTTTTATCGGTCATATGCCCCATGACAGTTAAATTAGGATTGCCCTTTATTTTCGGGAATTCTTTTTGGTCTATAGTGAACAGAAGCTCATAGTCTTCTCCACCACTTAAGGCCACTAATGTGCTGTCTAAACCAAACTCTTCGCAGGAGGAGATGACGGTTGGATCCAAGGGGATCTTATCCTCATATAAATTACAACCAACCCCACTTTGTTTACACAAATGTAGAATTTCCGACGAGAGCCCATCGCTAATGTCAATCATGGCGGTAGGATGTACTTCCAACTGTTTCAAAAGCTCCACCATGTCCTTTCGCGCCTCTGGCTTCAATTGTCTTTCAACAATATAGCTATATTCAGAAAGATCGGGTTGATTGTTAGGGTCCACTTTAAAAACTTCTTTCTCCCGTTCTAAAACTTGTAGTCCCATATAAGCGCCGCCCAAATCCCCGGTAACCACCAATAGATCGTTGGGTTTGGCCCCCTTGCGATACACAATATCTGTGTCATTGGCTTGCCCAATGGCGGTAATACTGATAAGCATCCCTTTATTGGATGAGGTGGTGTCGCCTCCGATCAAATCTACGTTGTATAGCTTTGTAGCCAGTTTAACTCCCTCATAGAATTCCTCCAAGGCTTCCAGTGGAAATCTATTGGAAACCGCAATAGACACCGTTATCTGTGTGGCCATGGCATTCATGGCATAAACATCGGATAGATTTACTATTACAGCTTTGTATCCCAGATGCTTTAACGGCATATAACTTAGGTCAAAGTGAACTCCTTCTATCAATAAATCAGTAGTTATAATGGCCTTTTTTTCTTGAAAGTCCAGCACAGCGGCGTCATCTCCTATACCCTTGTGCGTGGATTCGTGATTTAGCACAAACTCCTTGGTAAGGTGATCGATAAAGCCAAACTCCCCGAGTTCTTCAAGGGAAGTCTTTTTTTGATTTTTATCTTCTAACATCCTGCAAAAGTAAAAGGATATATTTTATATCCCTATATTTACTAGAGAAAGAACTACTTGTCATTGCTTAAATAGAAGTGTCATGAAAAATTTGTATATCCTTGTTTTTTCCTTTTTCTTTTTTCTTGGATGTTCCAGTGATGATCCGGTAGTAGCTATTGACAATGGTGGTATGATGGGTGATGATATGTCCGGTGGTGACGATGGTGATGGCATGTCTGGCGGTGATGACCCGCCAAATATTGGCACGGGGATGGTGCTTAACAGCTTTATAGCCTGTGTTAATGGAAATGCAGGGAATTTTCCTTGCAATGGATATGATTTATTGGTACAGATTCCCTTAAATTCCTTTGCTGCCTCATCCGCCAATGATATATGGGGGTGGACAGACCCTATGGACAATAGGGAATATGCTATATTGGGACTGAACAATGGAACGGCATTTGTGGATATAACGGATACGGAAAACCCCATATACCTGGGGAAAATGTTGACAGCTACGTCATCTAGTACTTGGCGGGATATCAAGGTATATCAAAATCATGCATTCGTCGTTTCGGAGGCTGCAAATCACGGAATGCAGGTATTTGATCTTACGCGATTAAGGAACGTGACCGAACCACCCGAAGTTTTTGAAGCCGATACACGTTATACCGGTTTTGGCAATGCACACAACGTTGTGATCAATGAGCTTTCAGGATTTGCATATGCAGTTGGCACGGCACGGAACGACGCTTTCAGGGGCGGAGCTCACTTTGTTAATGTACAAAACCCCCAAAACCCCATAGGTGTTGGTGGGTATGGTGATAATGGGTATACCCATGATGCACAGGTAATAACCTATAATGGACCCGATACTGATTATTCTGGAAGTGAAATATTCATCGGGGCCAATGAAAATCAGGTAATTATAGCAGACATTACGGATAAGGGCAACCCTTCTGAAATAGCTACTATTCAGTATAGTAATATTGGATATACCCACCAAGGCTGGTTTACGGAAGATCAACGTTACTTTCTTTTAGGGGATGAATTGGACGAAACAGATTTCGGATTTAATTCCCGCACCTTAATATTCGACTTTTCCGACTTGGACAATCCGGTTTTACACGATACATATTTGGGACCGACCTCGGCAATTGACCATAACGGATATGTAAACGGGAATCAGTTTTTCTTGTCCAACTATACAGCAGGCGTTCGTGTTTTGGACATTTCCGGGATAGATGGCGGTACCATTTTGGAAGAAGGTTTTTTTGATACTTTTCCGAATAATGATGTCCCCTCATTTAATGGGGTTTGGAGTGTATACCCGTATTTTCAAAGTGAAAAACTTATTGTCAGTGATACCAATTCGGGTTTATTCGTTATTCAAAAATCAAATTGATGAAAAGAATAGGACTAATTTTTGCTTTTATCTCTCTTATATCTTGCTCTGAGGATGAGACACCTTCTATAATGGATCAGGAAGGAATTGATGATTCAATTACTTTTGTAGGCGAAGTTGATTGGATACGAAGTTTTGGTGGGACCGGAGAGGAAACCGCCCAATCTATTATTACCACCGCCGATGGTGGTTATGCAGTTTTAGGGTATACGAATAGTCTGGATGGGGACATATCCGATAAGGATACCAATGTAAATGATTA
>JBCBZE010000122.1:0-8933 GCA_039815505.1 Bacteroidota bacterium
GCACGTTTAAGATAGGTGATGTCTCCCGTAGATTTAAAGTAACGGTTATATTGCCCTGCAACGATACCAAAACTGGTTAACTGCATACTATCGGGTTTTATTTTTGAATTCCATAATTCAAAATATTTTGATGTGGTTTTAGAAGGTTTGGAATCAAGGAACCTATTATAGTCTTCGGCACTGGTAATTGTAGCCAAATCGCTGCGCTTATGATTACAGGATATTATAAACATCAATGCAGTAAAAAGAAAAATATATTTCATGGGACAAATTTTAAGTATTCACTAATTGTAGTAAAAGGGAGAAAGCAAGCTTTCTCCCTATCTCCCTCTTTTTCATAGACTAAAGCCTTATTCAGGAGCCCCTATATAAGGGAAAGTATCTGTAAATTCGGCAGTTACGCTTACACCGTCCGAAGTAAGTCTTGGTAAATCTGCCATACCATCATCATCCAAATCTTGACCACTAAAACGCGTACCTTCCATACCCCCAAAGAAGAGGATAAGGGACACATCAATAATATCATCGCCCAAGGTTCTGCCCGTGAGGGCAACTTCATCCCCGTCCGGCACAAGGATTCTGCCATCGCCATCCATATCGGTACCTGGATCAAAATAAGTAGTAGGAGCATTGGGGGCAACTTCCAAAGCATCGGCGGCCAAGGCGGCTGTTAATGTAGCTGCGTCCAATCCTAAGATATTGCTCTCATAATTTACCGCGGAAGCATCCAATCCCAAGAGACCTGCATATACATCATGGTATTGTTCCAATCGGGCTTCAAAACCTACTTGGAACGCAGCGGCCATTTCTGATGGAATAGTTACGTTGTGAGCATCTTTAACACTAGGTTGCCCTTCCATATCAAAACTTAAGGTAGTGTTGATACCTGGGCGCCCCATATGATCTACTTGGGAAAAAGTTCCGGAAAAGTCTATTCCCATCATACATGGTTCGCAAGAACCACCACAATCCACCCCGGTTTCATCGCCGTTCATCATTCCGTCCGTACAAGTGGCCATAGCCATCATATCAGGATTGGCAACCGCATCATCGTCATCACTACAAGCGACCATTACCATAAGTGCGAAAAGTGATAAGAACAAATGTTTACTATTGTATAGTTTCATAGTTATGTTATTTTTTTAAATGATTTAATTACTGCTTTCTGTTAGAGGTTACCCATGTCTTATATACAGGAATCCCCAAAATATTAGTCCCTGTAGGGGTTCCCAATTCGTTGTTTGGAATTTCCACTACGATAGATAATGTATTGGCGCCGTCAAAAGTATCTTCAGCTTCGTCGGCCGTTTTAAATCCTCCGGGGGCCATTCCGCCGGCCACGGCATTAAACTGGAAAAAATCAAAATAGAAAGGGTCCTGCCTTGGTCCGGCAAACAAGGAAACCCCATTATCCGTTGTTTCAACTATGGCCGTAGTTTCGGATATTTCCACATCACCCAATGGTGAATCCACCAATACTTCACTATTCAATCCGCTTTGAAGCGGTGCCACCGGTCCAAAGAAGTACATTCTACCATCCCTAGGTATGGCCTGGATTACCAAATCTTCCACCAAATCACCATCGGTATCAATATTAATTTCGGTAAGGACATCTTCATCAAATGTTCCAAAGGCCAAATCCGGAAGTACGTTAGACTGTAAGTCCACCACAAAAACGGTGTTATCCGATCCCTCGGATGGTTCAAAAGCGAAAAAGTCCGAAATGTCAGCGGTCGTGCCTGTTGATGATGGGGCATCGATATGATCTGCCGCCACAAGAATAATGCCCGCTACACCTAAAATGGCCAAGCCCATACTAATTTTTGTTTTTCTCATTGTAAAGTTATTTTTAATTAGAATCGCCCTTACCTACGGAAGTTTAAATGGGTGGGTTTGGTTTTATTTGTTAAAGTATTGTTAATGGGATACGACCCAGTGATCAAAACCAAGCCGAGCATACGAAAAATCCTATATTTTGTTTTATTTTTAAACCTTAAATACCTGGCCAATGAACCCTTCAGCCTCTGGTTGGATAGACAAATTTGGGCATCTTGTAAAAGATATACCCAATGCTTATTCTAGTTTTGATGAACTCTATCAGACCTTAAAAAAGGCCGGTTTTATTTACGGTATTAATGTAAATACCTTTACGCCCATAGAAACGGAGCATCGATTGTCCGAAGATGAAATAGCCAAAATAAATTTACTTGGAGCTCTTTATTACACCTATTTAGGGAAGGAAAGTGCGTTCTCATTTGATTCTTTTTTAGGTACCGTATATGAGTTTTATAAAAATCTGGATTTAGGCAAGACCTCTTTTTTTACCAAGGTACTTTTAGACAAAAAGACGTCCAGTAAACTGGAAAAACTCATTAATTCAAGGGTTTACCTAGAGGATAACGTTATCAGTAAAACCTTTAACAGCTTTATTACCAACTCTTTATTATTTATAGATGTACTTACATTTAAGCGATATTTGGCCGGTGAACCAGACATTAAAAAACATGCACAGCAACTGGAATACATCATTATAAATCTTACGTACCATGCACTGAATTCCAAGGATACGAACAGGAAAGATGCCAAATTAGCGCAACTTTTTGCCTCCTCTCTCACCTATATAGATGGTGAGGCACAACAATTTGACGGGTCCTATAGAGATGACATGATCGACCGCTTTTTGGCTTGTGAAAATCAATACTTTATGGACTTGGCCTGTCTTGCCGTTTGGGAAGACAAAAATCTTGAATATTTGGAATCTGAATTTATTTTCGGGATAGGAAAAGATCTTGGCTTGGCTACTGAAAAAATTTCTATGTCCCTTGAGTTTGTATCGTCCTTTTTTGCGTTGAACACTAAAAAAATACCGCATTTAAAGGACAATAATTTAGCCATTCAATTTTATGATAGCATGGCCAAGATGGTAAATAAATTGATTCTAAGAAACAGTAAACGCCTTCAAAAAGAACTTTCCGAAAGTAAGGAACTGGTTACTCTATTATCTAAATCAACGGTTCGGGAATTAAGTCCCAAGGAGAAAAAAAAGGTACAAAAACAGTTGTTGGACATCTTTAAAAGTATTCCTTCTTTAGCCATTTTTATGCTACCGGGCGGTGCGGTTCTACTTCCAATTTTTATTAAATTGATACCGAAATTGCTACCATCTTCCTTTGATGACAATAGAGTAGAATAAAAGGTGTGTATTTGGGCAAAAACACTACTATAAGAAAAACTTATACCTCTCAATTAATTTCTTTAAATTTATGTTAATCAGAATTTTAAATTACTTTATTCCAACCATAACTTAAAATCCTTTACACGTTCCCTGCTTACTATAATTTCTTGTTCATTAAATCGATTCAGCTTAATTTGGAGTCTTGAATTGGTATAGGAAACAATATCATTTATGTGATTTACATTGACGTAGAATTTTCGACTTACCCTAAAAAATATTTTAGGTTCCAATTCCGGTTCCAAATTTTCCAAGGTAGTATCCAACAAATAATTTCTACCATCGGAAGTTGCTGCATAAGTACCCTTGTTCTCGCTATAAAAACATTCTATATCCTCGGCATTTAAAATTTTAATATGCTGCCCTACCCTTGCGGTAAATCTTTTTTTAAACTCCCTTTCCAAGGGGTTCACCAATAGCTTTTTTATATCTTCAAAATCCAACGCAATTTTCTGGGATGTGGGTTTTATGTTTTGAAATTTCTTCACTGCTTTTGCCAGCTCTTCGTCATCGATGGGTTTTAACAAATAATCTATACTATTCAGTTTAAAAGCTTGCAGGGCATATTCGTCATATGCCGTCGTGAAGATAATGGCACTGTGAACTTCGATCAAATCAAAAATCTCGAAGGACAATCCATCTGACAGTTGAATATCCAAAAAGATAAGATCGGGGTGCTTGTTCTTTTGAAACCACTCCACGGATTCCTCTACGGAGTGCAGCATGGTAGACACCTCAACATTTAATTGGGCCAATAGCCTGCTTAACCGCCTTGCTGCCGGTTTTTCATCTTCAATAATGATTACGTCCATCGGTATTCGTTTTTATACGTTTGATCGGTACAATATACTTTATCTGTAATTCTCCATATCATTTTGATCATTTTCCATATATTCCTGGATTTTCCTTGCTTCCCATTTTTTCAAAAAATCGGGCTTTATGCCAAATACATAGATGCCATGTATTGCGAGCCCTATGCCCCATAAAAGTGGGGTAGCTATAACGTTCCATTCTATCCAAGCAATAAAACCTTGATTTTGTATCCCGCTACCACCAAAGAAACCCAAAAAATAGATCTTTAAAACTAAAATTAAAATATTGATGATAAGATAGACGGTAAGGTGTTTATAGAAGCCGCGGATTCTTTCTACCCGTTTCTTTGCCTTGATCAACTTTTCGGATCGATGTGTTTTCATTTTTTAGAACTTACTTGAATTATCTATATTTTTTTGCTTCCTTTTCATCCTCCTCCATATATTTTTTAATCTGTTTTTTCTCCCAATTCCTTCCAAAAAGAGGGTTGAAAGAAAAAACTTTTAAAGCGTGGAACATCAACCCTATACCCCAAAAAAACCATACGGCAAAGGTGCCGAAGTCCCAAAGCGATTCACCTAAGGTTTCGCCATTGTTCATATTCACTACTACTTTAGACAGCGTAATAAAGGTATTTATGAACAGGTAAACCGCAAGATGTCCATAAAATGCTTTTAACTCCTCTACTCTTTTTTGGGCCTTTTTAAATTTTTTAGACTCGCCATTTTCCATTAACTCCATCGTTCGCTATTTTCATCTTCTTTCATAAATTCTTTTATTTTGCGTTCTTCCCAATCCCTACCCATGAAGGGATTGAGATTGAAGAGCTTTATGGCCTTAAAAATAAGGCTGATACTTACGCCGAAAACGACCCATAAAAACCATGGGTTCCTCCATTCGTTTATATAGTAATTTATTCCTGCTACAATGGCAATGGCAAAGACCGAAGAAAAAATACTTCCATAGAATTTCTTTAGGTTCTCTACGCGTTCTTTTGCCTTAACGTACTTAGTTTCATTATTTGAACTTTCCATTTGATGGTGTTTTAAAGTTGGTTGTTGTTATTGTCATTAAAATCTATCATCGTTCATATATTCCTTGATCTTGCGCTCCTCCCATCCTTTTCCCAAAATGAGACGATAATCATACGTTTCCATTCCGCGCATAAAGAGCCCAAAACCCCAGCCCACCGCCGGAAAAATTACCCATGGAAAACTTATGGTCAAATAATTCAAAAATGCCAATATGGGTATGACGATACCATATGAAGTGAGATTTTTGTAGAACCCCTTTATGGCTTCTACTTTTTCTTTTGCCCTTACGTATTTGTTATATTCCAATTGTTCCATTTTACAGTTTTTAATGATACTTCCTTTATTTCTACACTTCAAAATTCGGAAGTATGCCGCATTTATCTAAAAGTAAGATGCCCAATTGTTGATTTTTAGGTACGAGTTGTGTCCTTAAAACCTATCGTCCTCCATATACTTCCTTATTTTCTTTTCCTCCCAACTTTTTCCCAGAAAAGGATTATAGCCAAAGGCCTCCATTCCATGCATCAGAAGCCCAAAACCCCAGCCTAGTACCGGAAAAACGATCCACGGAAAACTTGTGGTGGTGTAATTAAGATAAGCCAAGAAGGGTATTACTATGCAATACGCCGTAAGGTTACCATAAAAGCCTTTTATGGCTTCCACTTTTTCCTTTGCTTTTTCATACCGTTTATCATCAATATAGGTTTGTTGTCTGGGCATCACCGAAACTTGTTTGGTAAGCATAGGGAGTTCAACGCTGAAATCTTTGGTCGTCTTAACAATATTTGCCGTTCTATCCGTAAGGATGTTATACCGTTGTTGAATATTCCGTAAGCCTACCCCACTGCTTTTTTTGATTACCTGTTTTTCCTGGAGATTATTGGTAACGGTGAGCATCCCATCCTTTTCAAAAACCTTTATGTGTAGAGGTTTGGCAGAAGTTACCACGTTGTGTTTTACGGCATTCTCCAGTAATAGCTGCAGGGACAATGGGACTATTTTTGCTTCGGGATTACCGCTGGTTTCCGGTATATCAAAGACAATGCTATCCTCAAAACGCATTTTTAAGAGACGTACGTAGGTCCTTGCAAACTGCAACTCTTCATCTACGGAAACCAAATCCTTGTTCTTTTGTTCCAATACATAGCGATAGACCTTGGAAAGCGAGGTCGTAAATTTTTGGGCCTGGTCGGGATCTTCCTCTATAAGACTCGTTAGGACATTAAGGCTATTGAACAAAAAATGCGGGTCCAGTTGATTTTTAAGGGCATCGAATTTTGCGGATGCCGTACCAGCTATAATTTTTTGTTCTTTTACCTTGGTATCCTGCAATGCCTTATAGAAGTAAAAGGCATGTAGAAAAAGTGAAACGATCAGTGTAATGACCAAAGCTACCAAATAGTCCTCCATTCGCTCACCTGCAAGGAATTTATCGAAAGAAGCACCGTAAATAACCACATCAACAAACCACCTCACCAAGCCAAATGCCAATACGGTCAAAAGTATGGAGCCTATGGAGCCGATCCATAATCGTTTTTGGGTATGTTTTTCCCAGCTATAGATTTTTGATATAAAATCATTAAAATAGGAGTTTACGGCCGTGAGTACAAAAGAATAAATAAAAGCAATGCCGGCGTATTCCAGCTCATTGCCCAAAACAATTTTTTCACCGATCGAAAATAACAATCGTATCACTACCATTGCTATGGTAATATATATGGCTACTTTAAGGACTTTTAAAAAATCTGACATTATTTACAATTTTTAAGTACTTCCGTGGCCCTATCTTCGCCCCAATTGGGATGAAATTCGGTTTCTGGTTTAAAGGTAGCAAAAAGTTCCAATGAACGTTCCACATCCTTACAATAGGGAGTAGTATCCTGACCAAAAAACTTGGCGGAACCCATATCCCATTCCGCTTTGGAAAAAACTACCCGTGGATTTCCAGCGTCCAATTTCAATGCTTTTTCATAGAGCGCTACCACTTTGCCGGACAATGTCATTCCATAGGTTGCGCCGTCAAAAGCTATCCATGCGGTATATAGTATGGCTTGTTGTACCAGTAGCTCGGGATTATTTGGTGAAATTCCTTTGGCCAAATCCAGCAGTTCTTGAGCCTTATCAAGTTGTTGTTTAAGCTTCTCTTCATCCTTCTCCCCAAAAGAAGCTATAGTGTTGATCTGCGCCGCATAATAAAGTGGTAACCAATTATCAATTTCAGCGCTACCGATACGTTCAAATAGATTTGCGGCTTCCACGGTCTTTTGCTCCCCCCATAACTCAAATGCTTTCTGCATTCCCTTCGCATATTTGTCTTGAGCCATTCCAACAACTCCCACTAAAAAAATAATGATGGTGATTCCCTTTTTCATAATTTAAATGTTTAGTTCATTCATAAGTTACAAATTTGATGTGACCGATGATATAAAGAAAAAAGAAAATACCGAACTGTGGATATTAGGGGATGAATCGTTACGCTTGGGTTCCCATTTGAAAGCATATCAAGAAATTTCCTTCTTTTGAATGCGAAAAAATTTCAGTGGATTATTCACCTTAAACCATTAATTTTTAGAGAATTATAGTTATATTGAGCTGGTGTTAATATCACGTATACCTTCCCCCCGGAATTTTATTAATATCTCCCCCTCAGTATAAAAACAATTGTTCCCCGGCATGATCTCAACTGATTTTGTCCCCCTGGGATAGGACTATGTTGGTCTATGAATAGCATATTAACCAACCTAATATATTCATTATGAGAACATTAAATTTATTTGTATTCACTGTGTGTGCACTTTTGTTCATCCCCAACTTTACCCTAGCCCAAGAAAGCCAACAGGCTCCTATGTTCATGAATGTTATGCTCACCGCGCATCCGACGAAGATTACCGAATTTGAAACAGGTGTAGCGGCGCACAACAAAAAGTTCCATACAGAAGGTGCAAGTGCCGTAAATGTATTTTGGATCGCCAGCGGAAAAAATTCAGGTAAGTATGTTTGGAGTATGGGGCCTACCGCTTGGTCGGCAATGGACGAGGCCAATAATCCGGACGCGGCACATGCTTTGGATTGGAATACCAATGTTGCACCTTATACCCTCGCGGAGATGGAGACCACTTTTTGGAAATCGGATATTGCCCATTCCAATTTCACCAAAGATTTTACCTTAAAGAATCTCGCTATTTTTATGCTGGATATGAAGCGTTTTAAGCAAATGGAGTTCATGTCCGTCCTGGACAAAGTGCATAACGTATTTAAAGCCAAAGACCCGGATCACCAATGGGGCGTTTATTTCAATGAACTGGCCAATAATGATGGCCAGGACATGGTCTGGGTAGACTTTTTTGACAAGTCCGCATGGATGGGGCGTGAGGACAAGTTTCCGCAATGGTACGAGGAGGTGCATGGAGAGGGGAGCTTTCTTTCGTTTTTAAAGGAATTTGAAAATACCACCAACGGTGACCATCAAGAATTATGGATGTTCCGGGCCGATTTAAGCGGTACTAACGGTGCAGTGCAAGCAGTCGTGGAAAGCAAACAACCATAGATTTAACCCTAACGACCAACCAACAATGACCCGGAGAAATCCGGGTTTTTTTTAATCATTATTTTATATCTCAAGTAATTGGATCAGGTCAAAAAAACCATAGACGCCCAACACTTCTTTTATTATACGTAAATTACGGGCAACACACTAATTATTAACTATAAACAATTACATTATGAAAAAACTTGTTGCAGAATTCATTGGTACACTTTGGTTGGTACTTGGCGGTTGTGGAAGTGCTGTTTTAGCCGCTGGTTTTCCCGAACTAGGTATTGGTTTTGTAGGGGTTTCACTGGCCTTTGGTCTA
>JBCBZE010000324.1:0-3968 GCA_039815505.1 Bacteroidota bacterium
CCATGTGCCCCTTTATAAAAATCGCCGTCTTCGTAGACTGCACCCCATTGATAACTTGTATAGATTACTTCTTCTGTATGCCGTGAATTCTTTTTTAGGTTTTTGTTTACCTCTCGAATTTTATATAAGTGCGCATCAGAAATTAATGGATCGGGGTCCTTTCTTCCACTAGGCGTAAAAGCAAGACCAAAACGCGCAAGATCGCGAAGTGTTGTAGACATGCCATCGAGGTATGAAAGAGCGAGTCCATTGGTGTTGGTTCCTAAAAGGGCACTATATTCAGCCCCGATCTTTCTCCATATTTCCCGTTCTACAAAATCACTAAAAGTAAGGCCACTAATTTTCTCTACCAATAACGTTAATAACATAGCATCGGCATTCGAAAATTGATATGCGGTCCCTGAAGGCCTGGCAGATTTCGCCAGCGCTAAATCTTTAATGGGGTCAAAGCTTACCTCATAGGTATCCAATGGCCGATAATCAATTCCGGAACTCATGGAAAGAATATCGATTACGGGAACACCTTCCCAACCCGATCCTCTAAGCGCATCAAAATAGTAATCAATAGGTTTGCCGGTATCTATTAAACCCCTATCCTCCAAAATAGCTATTGAGGTACTCACATAGACTTGGGTGATTAAAAAATTAACATGCAAATCGGTCGGGAACATTCTGGGATAGCCTTCAAAGACAATTTTGCCCTTGTGAATGATAATTAAGCCATTAACTTCCACTTGTTGTACATAGTCGTTTAATGATAGCCCCCCTCCTTTTTTTAAATTTGTTGGTGTCACAAAATTTTTCACATCATCTCTTGGGAATTCTTCAAGCATTTTTGGTGTATCTGACCTAGGTATCCGTGAATGTTTCTTTATTTCTGAAAAGTTGAGATAATAATAGCGTTCCAAATCACCATATTCAGTCCAACTGCCTCCTTCAAAAATGCGTTTATGGAATCCATATATTTCCTCTTTTGTAAATCCGGAATACGTATAGGTTTCATATTTTGGAATTGAAGTGCTTATGATATCGGCATGCTGTTGTGATTCGTTTTTGCAGGATTGAAAAAGAATGATGATAAAGAGGACCGAGATACTGTTTTTCATTATTTAGTTCTTATTGAATACTCTGATAAAAATATGTCTTGATTCTTCTTTAATTTCCAAAAATGTACAAACACAACCATTAAATGATAAAACCATTTCGTCATTGATATAAGCCTTTTATAAGAAATTAAGATGATTTGTATTGGTAGATTGTATCTTTAGTAGCTCTTAAAATGGTTCATGTTTAAAAAGTCTTTACGGAATACCATACTCCTTAACATAGGTGCCTTTGTATTGGTAGCCATGCTCGAAATATTGGGTGGCTGGTTATTTAGGGATAAATATGATACAACCTATTCTTTTTATATCTGGCAACTAAGTTATGCACTTACGATTATGGGGGTCATATGGGTAAACCATTTTATCCTCATTCCGTATGTTTATGATAAGAAAAGCTATGTGCTCTATGGTTTGCTGCTTATTGCGACCATATGTATGGGTGCTTTTTTAAAGGCCTATCCAAAGTGGGTCGGTGTTTATAAAATGGTTTTCTTTCTAATATATACTACGGGAACTGGGATGGCAGCCTTTTTTTTAGGAAGAAATATAATGTTCAGAAGAGAAAATGCCGAGAAAGAAAAATTACAAAAAGAGATGGAGCTTAATTATTTAAAAGAACAAGTGAACCCGCATTTTTTGTTTAACGCTTTAAATAGTATTTATTCGCTTTCTAGACTGCAATCGCCAGAAACCCCGGATCTTGTTATGCAGCTCTCCGAATTAATGCGATATCAGTTGGAGAGTTCTAAAAAAGACACTGTTCTGTTAAAAGAAGAGCTTGAATTTATAGAAAATTACTTGTTGCTCGAAGAAAAAAGATTGAGCAAACGTTGTGCCATCGAATTTTTGATTGGAGGAGATTTGCTGGATTTTAGAATAGCCCCTATGTTACTGATTCCGTTTGTTGAGAATGCGATCAAGCATGGCGCCCATAGTACCAATAAACAGAGTAAGATCGATGTTTCGGCTTCCTTAGAACATACTACACTTCGTTTTTCCGTAGTGAATTCGAAGCCTCCCGCCATTGGCGAATCCAATAGAAAAGGATTGGGACTTGAAAATGTAAGAAGGCGATTAAACTTATTATACCCTAACGCCCATAGATTGGAAATTAGTGATGAGGAAAATGCCTATCGTATACATTTGGCGATTGACTTAACAGATTAAACATTAAAAAGACATGATTAGAATTGGTATTGTGGATGATGAATTATTGGCACGTAAAGTGTTAGAGGATTATTGTTCTAAAATTGACAACTTTCAATTGGTTCTAAGCACTGGAAATCCATTGGAATTTATCAATTTTACCCAACAAAACGAAGTTGATCTGATCTTTCTTGATATAGAAATGCCAGAAGTCAATGGTATGGAAATCTTGCGTTCCATGATACAACCGCCAAAAGTTATATTAACTACGGCGTATTCCGAGTATGCCTTGGAAAGTTATAATTATGGTGTTGTGGATTATTTATTGAAGCCTATAAAAATTGAACGCTTTTTGAAAGCCATCAACAAAGTTTCTTCTTCAAAAATAACACAGGCCAAAAAAAATCTTGGAAGTGAAGAACTACAGATAAAGCATGATGGAATACCTGTTAATATTCCGTTTAATTCGATTCTGTACATTCAAAGTTTTGGAAATTATTTGAAAATTTTTACAGATGCAAGAATGTACCTTATTTCTGAAACACTTCTTAATATTACTTCTTTATTATCTAAAAATTTTCAACGTACACATAAATCGTACATCGCCAACTTGGATAGGGTTACTAAAGCTTCACGAACAGATTTACTTATTGAAGGTAAAAAGGTACCTGTGAGTACCATGTATAAGGTTGTTGTATTTGAAAAATTAGAAAACTTTGCGAAGCTATAAATATGTAATTGATTCCTAACCACTCCACAAACCTGCTTGCCGCAGACATGGAATTACACGGCCCTCCTATCTTTCGGCTTCGCTCAGGACAAGCTCGTCGGGTCCAGTAAAAGGTGTTTATTCCTGGAACGTTTATCATTTTTTAAGATAGCCATCGATTACCTTAGGCAATGTCATTACCTTTTCTAAAGAAGATTTTTGTAGAAATTTTTCAGAAGATTCCCGAGAGCTCGTCACAAGCGCATCATTTTTTTACCGTGTATGATCCAGGTGTAGAATTTTATACACTTGTTGTTATTATGTTGTAAAATAAACCTGTCTAGATACCAAAGCAAATTATTCTTTTTAATTTAGTCTCTTAATAAATATAGTGCTTATGAGATTCAGGATTACTTTTATTGTAATTGCGTTGCCATTATTGATAATCGCCCAAGAAGCAAATCAATACTTTTCTTCTATGAAATATAGAAATATTGGTCCTTTTAGAGGTGGACGCTCCGTAAGTGCTACGGGAATTGTAAATAACCCGCTTACCTACTATATGGGTACCACGGGCGGTGGACTTTGGAAAACTGAAGATGCCGGCCAACATTGGAACAACATAAGCGATGGTTTTTATAAAACGGGCTCCGTGGGTGCCGTAGCAGCATCGGAAAGTAACCCTAATATTATCTATGTAGGTATGGGGGAACATGCCATTCGGGGTGTGATGACTTCTTATGGTGATGGTGTTTACAAGTCTACGGATGCCGGAAAAACATGGAAACATATTGGTTTGGCCAAGACCGAACAAATCTCAAGAATTGTGGTTCATCCCACAAATCCAGACATCGTATATGTAGCTTCGCAAGGTAAATATTCAACACCGACCCCGGAAAGAGGTGTGTATAAATCTGTAGATGGTGGAAAATCATGGAAAAAAACCTTGTTTAGTAATAATTTTTCCGGTGCTTCGGAATTGTCCATTGACATGAATAATCCGCAAA
>JBCBZE010000361.1:0-3291 GCA_039815505.1 Bacteroidota bacterium
AGCTCTTTTTAATGGTAATGTGCAATTTGTAGGCTTTATGTTACTTATTACCGCCGTGCTTTTATACTTTGCCGATAGGGCTAAAAATACGACCAAGAAAGTTACTTTTGGAAGTGCATTTGTTATTGGGATTTCGCAGGCTATAGCCATACTACCGGGTATTTCCAGAAGTGGCGCCACTATCTCTACTTCCGTACTTTTAGGAGTGGACAAAACTAAGGCGGCGCGGTTTTCCTTTTTGATGGTAGTGCCATTAATATTGGGGAAAATTGCAAAAGATCTCCTAAGCGGGGAATTGAACTTTGTGGGCGAACAGTCAATTCCTATGGGTGCAGGGTTTATCGCTGCGTTTATTGCAGGACTAGTAGCTTGCACATGGATGATTCAATTGGTCAAAAAAAGCAAACTTACCTATTTTGCCATCTATTGCTTGATCGTAGGATTGATTGCAATTGGGTATAGTTTTTGGGGTTAAATAAGCCAAACCGCTATATTTAAAACAAATTGAAAACCAAAGAAGACTTCCTGGAAGGACAGATACTTTTGATCGACAAACCACTGGAATGGACGTCATTTCAGGCTGTGAACTCCATTAAATGGGGTATTCGTAAAAAATTCGATTTAAAAAAAATAAAAGTAGGCCATGCAGGAACCTTAGACCCTTTGGCTACCGGCCTCTTACTTATTTGCACCGGAAGGTTTACCAAACGAATACATGAGCTACAGGGGCAATTAAAGGAATATACGGGCACCATAACACTTGGGGCGACTACACCGTCCTATGACCTTGAGACCAAAATAGACAAAACTTTTCCCATTGATCATATTACCAAAGATCATATCCAAAAAGCAGCGGCCGGTTTTATAGGTCAAATAGCACAAATTCCACCTATATTTTCGGCTTTGAAGAAGAATGGCAAACGATTGTATGAATACGCCCGGGAAGGCGAATCGGTAGCCATAAAGTCCAGAACAGTGGAAATATTTGAATTTGAAATAACCAAAATCGATTTGCCCCGGCTTAGCTTTAGAGTTGTATGTAGTAAGGGCACATATATACGATCTTTGGCACATGACTTTGGGAAAGCTTTGGATACCGGAGGACATTTAACGAAATTGAGAAGAACCAAAATAGGGGACTACAACGTAGATAATGCACTGGCCCCTAAAGATTTTGAGAAAGCAATGCTTTTAAAGGGTGAAAATCCTTGAGAATGCCGTGTTTATGCCTTCTTTCATCGAAATATTAAAATATTTTTAGAAAAAAGTGGTTATAGGACTATGAATTTAAATAGAAGACAGTTATCCTTTTTAATAACACTCTTCTCCATGTCCCTAATTGTGTTGTTGTTATACAATATTCACCTGGGATCAAAGGAAGAGGAGGAATATGTCATCGAAATGGTCCTGGCGGATGAGGAAATTGAACGATTGATCGAAGAGGAAGAAAAACTATTGGAGGAAATAGCACAAGCCGACCCCATTAAAAGTCATATGGCCTATAACGAGACGGCGAAACCTAGTTATGGGGAACCCGAACCTCTAAAAACGCTTGAAGAGTTGATGGAGGAGAAGATGGCTTCGGAAAGCGACACGTCCAAAGATTTTCTTAGTTCGGACGAAGGCTACGCGGCCAATCTTAAGGAGTTGGCAAAAAAGCGGGAAGAAAAAAAGCAGTTGCTGGGTGAGCGTGAGGCCCAAAAGGAGGAACGCACCCAGAATCTGGCCAAAAGAAGAACTTCGGTCTCTTTCTCCTTGGTGGGTAGAAATAATTATGACCTTCCTCCCCCTATTTACACCTGTATTGAGGGTGGAAAGGTGGTCATCAATATTAAAGTGGATGCCCTTGGTAATATTATAGAAGCCGATTATAATGATAAAAGTTCCAACACCACCAACGGGTGTTTAATAGACAATGCCATTGAGTATGCCCTTAAAGCCCGGTTCAACGGTTCTACAAAAGCATCTCAAATGGGCACGATTACCTATATATTTCAAGGGAAATAAAATCTATAGAAAAAAAGAGCTTATTCTACATTTCTTTAAAGAAAATTGGCTCGTTCATGATGTGCTTTCCTCGAGCAGTTCCAAGAGGTTCTTCAACGTATTTTGACCTTTATCCTTATTATACCAAACTTGTAGATCTTGCTTAAAATCAGGGGTCAATGCACCGTGTTCGCGTTTATAATCTTCCACCATTCCCGTAGCAATACTTGGTCTTGGGCCCCATTCCCCTATTACGTTTTGGGTATCGTCATCTATGGCGATCAGTTTGGGAATAGACATGGCATTGTTCGTTAAATACCGGTTCATAAGTTCCAAATTCTCGTCTCGTAATACTATTTTCAGGTGTATGTTCGGTGATAACTCGGCCACCTTGTTCATTACCGGCATGGAAGGTGACGCATCCCCGCACCAACTTTCGGTAAGCACCAACCAAGTCATTTTTTTAGCTATAGCCCTAATTTTTAAAGCGGCATCCTCGTCTATTTTTAGGGTTTTGTCCCAACGTTTTATACGCCTACTGTTCAACTGGGTATAGTTAATAAGGGCCTCTGTCTGGTTTGGGCCCGTAGTTTTACCTTCTGCCGCCAATTGGTGTACCATATCCCTATAAACGTTATAGGACATGGCCTTCTTTAAACTTTCCTTTAGTACTTCCTTAGTGGTTATTTCCATGGTATCTTGTCCTGTCGCTTCCATACCTCCAGTATTAAAAATGTTCTTGGATTATGTTTGTAGTAATTATGTATAAAAGCTTACAATTACGCTCTTTTTGATTACAATCCAGATTTATGATCATACCAGTTCCCGAGTAAACCGTCTTTAAGTCTTGGTTAAAATTCAGTATAAACGGAGCTTTGTTCCATCTCGGGGGTTTTCACGTGACCTAAACGCTCTGTTATTGCTTTATGCATTGAATCTTGATTGTTGGCCATGAAATCAAAACAATTTGCACGGTTGTCGTGTTCATTTAATTTCCTACTTTTTTATCCATTTGGGAGGAGATAAAACTTAATTATCCAGGACAATAAAGGTTATAGACGGCAAGTCTACAAATACCAAGGCTCTCCGTCTATGGATAAGTTAAGGACGCATAAACGGATCAAAGTCTTTAGGTAGAAAGTCATCAACATTAAAATCCAAATGTATCTCTTCCTCACATTCCATATAATGAATATCATCTAAACTTATTTTCATCCCTTGGTAAGGGTTAAATCCTTCCGGCAAGTAAAAATAGGTATCAAAACCGACATTGATTTCTTCCTCTTCCTCAATATAAACAATCTC
>JBCBZE010000336.1:0-3759 GCA_039815505.1 Bacteroidota bacterium
ACTGTTCTTGCTGTATGGTGAAGGGAACGTCCGTATCAACAGGACAATCGTTTAAATTGAACTTGATATTTATATGGTCATAAAAATACCCTTCTTCCTTGGGGTCTTCGAACAAAAACATTTGCCTTCCAGGAAAGGGTTATTTAAACTTCTTTCCTTTTGTATTTTTATAGTTATTAACTTTTGGGGGCAATACGCAAAGGAAAACAGGATTGGCACAACATAATAAACAGGAGCAACAATAAAACCTTATTCATGAGCGGTTTGGTTTATGGTCTTTCCAATATCGTCAGAAAACGGGTCAGAAAAAGAGTGTTCGCGCCTAAATGCCATAGACCCCCCCATATGTTCCACGTGGAACATATAAACTATCTACCCATAAAAACCAAAAGAACACTTATGTCGCTGGGTGAGACTCCGCTTATACGCGAGGCTTGCGATATGGTAACAGGGCGAACAGCATTCAACTTTTCCCGAGCCTCAAATGAAAGCGATTTCAACTTATTGTAATCAAAATCATCTGGTATTTTAATATTCTCCAAACGATGCAATTTGTCAGCATTACTTTTCTCTTTTTCTATATAGCCCGAATATTTTACCTGTATTTCGGCCTGTTCCATCACTTCCCTGCTCAACCCCTTATCGAAAACAAAATTGGAAACCGCATTTAAACGCATCATGTGATCCATGGTAACCTTTGGCCTTGAAAAAACTTTGAACATCTTGTCCGATTGTTTTACGGGTGAAGACGGAACACTTTCCAAAATTGGGTTAATGTCCTCTGGGGAAACACTTGTGGTCTTAAAAAAGGTGATGAAGTCCTCCGACTTTCTTCTTTTTTCTTCCATTCTCCTTAAGCGATCCTCTTTGGCCAAACCGATGGCATAAGCTTTAGGAGTTAGACGCAAGTCAGCATTATCCTGCCTAAGCAACGTTCGGTACTCGGCCCTTGACGTGAACATTCTATACGGCTCTTCGGTTCCCTTCGTTATTAGATCATCGATCAAGACACCTATATACGCTTCATCCCTCCTTAAGATAAAGGGTTCTTGTTCCGTGTTTTTAAGATGGGCATTTATTCCGGCCATAATTCCCTGTGAAGCGGCCTCCTCATAACCTGTAGTTCCGTTAATCTGGCCCGCGAAATATAAATTATCCATCAACTTGGTTTCTAACGTATGTTTCAACTGCGTCGGTGGAAAATAATCATACTCTATAGCATAGCCAGGTCTAAAAAACTTAACCTTTTCAAATCCCACCACCGACTTCAACGCATTGTACTGTACATCTTCTGGCAAAGAAGTGGAAAAACCGTTGACATAAACTTCAACTGTCTGCCAACCTTCGGGCTCAACGAATATTTGATGACTATCCTTATCGGCAAACCTATTGATTTTGTCCTCAATAGAGGGACAATATCTAGGGCCTATGCTTTTTATACGGCCATTGAACATTGGCGATCGGTCAAAACCCTCCCGCAACAAATCATGGACCAATGCGCTGGTGTGGGTCATATGACAATCTCTCTGCTTCTCCAAGAAAGGCGTATCCAAATAAGAAAACTTTTCCGGATTTCTATCTCCTGGTTGTACAATCATCTTATCGTAATCCAGTGATCTTCCATCCACCCTTGGGGGTGTGCCTGTTTTCATACGACCACTATCAAAACCGAAATCCGACAGCTGTTCCGTTATTCCCGTAGCGGCTTTTTCTCCCGCTCTACCCCCGCCAAACTGTTTTTCTCCAATGTGGATAAGCCCATTTAAAAAAGTCCCGTTTGTCAACACCACAGACCTACCCCTTACGTCTATACCAAGGGAGGTTCGTATACCCACCACCCTATCCTGTTCTACCAGTATGCCTGAAACCATTTCCTGGTAAAAATCCACATTGGGTGTGCTTTCCAAGGCCAAACGCCATTCTTCCGCAAACCGCATACGGTCACTTTGAGCTCTCGGACTCCACATTGCCGGACCCTTAGATTTATTAAGCATTTTAAACTGTATAGCGGACCTATCCGTAATAATACCACTGTAGCCACCAAGTGCATCAATCTCGCGTACAATCTGTCCTTTGGCAATTCCACCCATAGCTGGATTGCATGACATTTGACCGATAGTTTGAAGATTCATGGTGATCAACAAGGTTTTGGACCCCATATTGGCGGCGGCGGCGGCGGCTTCCGCTCCGGCATGACCAGCCCCAACTACAATTACATCGTATTCTTTACTAAACATAGCTCGTTATTGTTCCACGTGGAACAACTTTATCATTTGGCTCTCTTTTTCTCTCATTATTAAAACGTCGGCTTCCGATTTATCATTATACCCAAGCAGATGAAGAACGCCATGGCACATAACCCGTAACAATTCCTGCTCAAGTTCTACACGAAAGTTTTCTGCATTTTCTTTCAATCGTTCCACCGATATAAAAATATCTCCGGAAATTACCTTGCCATCAGAGTAATCAAAAGTGATGATGTCTGTAAAGGTATCGTGCTTTAGATACCTCATGTTTAAATCCAACAGATACTCATCAGAACAAAAGATGAAATCAATTTGCGTATAAGTGGCACGCTCTACATCTATAATCCTAGTAATCCAATCGGTAAAATATGTTTCATTGGGCAGCTCAAACTCGATTTCGTAATGATACTCAATCATTCTTCCTAAAATAATTCTTCACTTTCTCTTGAAAAATTTGCTGCAAAGGTAAGGTTTGTCTATTTAAAATTTCAACTTCATTGGTATAATTGTCAAGTAAGGAAGGTTTCGTCGTAATCGGATTTTGGAATCGCTCATTATTGGTATTACTTTCTCTTTCCGATTTTCTTCCCTGCTTCAATGCGGCATTCTCCAACTTCAAGAGTTGGTACTGAATATTGTTTATTTTACTAGTTGTTCGTTGTGTAACACCATTTTCCAGTAAATCGTTTTCAAAATCCTCCATCTGACGCACCAACTTCTTTGCCAAATTCTTATCCTTATCATTTATCAAATCCTCGAGTTGCTTCTCCAACTGCTCCCGTATTACCTGTTGTTGCTTATAGATTTCGTATAGCTCTTGCAACTCTTGTTCCGAGGGTTCACCTTTCCCCTGTTGCCCTGTACCTTTTCCTTCCCTGCCTTCATCGCTACCTTGACCCTCTCCGGACGAACCTTCCTTGCCCTTGCCCTTCTTCCCAGATTGTCCTGATTCCGGTTCTCCTTCACCCTGCTTTTCGCCCTTACCACTCTTCGATTCCCCTTCGCCCTCACTCGGTTTACCCGAGCCAGATTGCCCCATTTCACCCAATTTCTCCTTAAGCTCACCTTGTCCCTTAATGATGTCCGGAAGCTGAAACCCTTGGGAACTACTCCCCGATCCGGATCCGGATTGCATGCTTTGCTGCATATTATCCAATAACTTGGCCAAAAAATCTGCTAGACTGTTGGAGGCCGTAAGCACACGTTGCTGATAGGAAACTCCCTGATACATCTGCCTTTCGGCCAGACTCTCCAAGGCCTTATCCGTATTATAATAAACCTCCGTTATTTGCTCATTCACAAACTCCGACAATTCCGCCCTCCGCAATGATAATGCGAACAAACTGTCGTCTACATGCTCAAACAAATTCCTTAATTCCTGTTGCTCCCTGATACTTTTGGAAAATTGCGAGATGTCCACATCCGTATCCTCCAAACTGTCATACAATTTTTCTTGCTTAAAGGAAAAAGTAACCAGGTTATCCAATATCTGACGTAACATTTCCGCATCCTC
>JBCBZE010000054.1:0-13578 GCA_039815505.1 Bacteroidota bacterium
ATACGTATATTTTCAGCATTGACCTCCAGGTTAAACTCACCATCGGTAGTTTCCGCTTCGGGATCCGTAAAACTCTCCGACAGCAATGCTAAACTTGGATAATTTAAAATACCTTCACTACTAATGGGAAAACCTGTGCTACTTCGTATCTCGGTAATATTAGGCGCGGTTACAAATACGACCGTAAGTCCAAAATCACGAACAAAATTACAATCGTTTTCATCTCTCAATATGAGTCTTTCTTCTTCCACCACGGCGCTCACTTCATCCCGTAAAAATTCCCCTGTTTGTATTTCCACCCGTTGCTCCGGTCCTTCCCTGAGCACTAGGGTAATATTTTCAAAGACCGTTATTTGGGTAAAGTTGGGCACGATGATCTCTTCGCGCACCGTATCTCCCGCATTTTGAAAACAGTCAGAAATGCTATCGCCATTGCAACCCATAAGAAGTATCACAAAAATCACATACCCTCCTATTTGTTGAAATTTTAAATTCCAAATTTTAAATTCCAAACCCATAATTCGTATTTCTCACTTTATAAGCGTACCCCAATTCCAAACTCTACCGCTTCGGCCTTAGCGCCATGTGATTTTAGAGTTATAGCACCAAACCATTGGTTTCCAAAATAGCGTTTTAGACCAATACGATTGTATACCCTACCTTCAAAATCAAACGGGTAATAAACATAATAGCCCAACTGGGTAACGACGGACATTTTATTAATGAACAACTCATGCCCCAAAAAGATGCCTACCCTTTTAAAATCATCGTTCTGCGCCACATTTAGCTCAGGAAAAGCAATGGCTTGAAAACGAATCAACTCCTTCAAAAAATTAGAAAAAAACACTTCCGTTCCCAATTGTAATGCACTGTATCTTCCCAAACGCTTGTCCGCATAAGCAGAAAAAATATAGAAAGGAAATTGGCCCGAATCTATCACATCACTCTCATTAAGTCCGCTACTGAATAACAAATTATAACGAATGGGCTCCGAAAATTCCTCTTTTTCCCCTTGTTCCCCTTTAAGATACACCAACTTTTCCTTGGGATTCATATCATATATGAAACCCGCATTGAAAGCAAAAGTATTCGTAGAAGTATTAGGGGCCTTAAAATTGGCATTGGAGTAGTGAAACAGTGAAATGCCCGCTTTGAAACCCAGTCCTTGTACTATATTTTCCTTATGGTAATTGAACATAAGGTAGGTAGAACTTAACACATGTGAACCATAGGCATTGTTCCTAAAATTTTCGTTCTTGTCATAGGGATTTGTATTGTAAGCTATTCCCTGACCTACTCTAAATTGAAGATTTCTTTTGAAGAAATAGAAATTATAATGCGCATACAATCCATAATTATTTCCCAAGGTAGTATTGTTCATATCCTGATAAACAAAAGAAAAACCCGTATCCGGATAATTATATTTTTCCTCCCACTCCCTTAAACCAAAGGTTTTTGCATTATAGCCTAAAATAAATCCCGCAGGATGATTTGTAATTAAGTGCGAGATATCCGGGTTGTGCAAAAGAATTGAACCATAAAACGGACTGAAGTCCAAAGTGAACTTCTTAGAAGCACCCTCCTCTTGGGAAAAACAGTATAGAAATGAAAAAAGTGAAAGAAAAAAAAGCTTAAAGTTCATGGAGCGTAAAAATAGGGAATAAATTCAGTTGCTCGTCGTTGGACACAAAATTTAGACATACCCAATGACAAACTACCATCTCTTTGGTCCCTAGCTCAAAAAATAGCCCTGGCAATGGCCTTTATATTATCCGATTTCCCCATGGAATAATAATGCAATACGGGTACTCCGGCCTCCTTAAGCTCCCTTGATTGTTGAATGGCCCATTCTATGCCAACTTGCCTTACAGCCTTGTTATCTGCACAAGCATCAACAGTATCTATTAAATCCTGGGGTAGGTCTATCTTAAACACTTGGGGCAGTAATTGTAAATGCTTTTTTATCGCTATGGGTTTTATACCAGGGATAATCGGAATGTTTATACCAATTTTCCGTGCGGCTTCCACAAAGTCAAAATATCTTTCATTATCAAAGAACATTTGGGTAACTACGTAGTCGGCGCCAGCTTCGACTTTTTCCTTTAGTCGTTTTAAATCGGACTTTAACGATGGGGCTTCCAAGTGCTTTTCGGGATATCCTGCAACCCCGATACAAAAATTGGAACAATCATCGGTTTCGATTACTTCATGTAAATATGTACCACAGTTGAGGTCTTGGATCTGTTTTACCAGGTCTATCGCATAAGGATGTCCGCCCTTGGTAGGTTCAAAAAACTTCTCTTCTCGCATGGCATCCCCACGTAAAGCCATTACATTATCGATACCCAAATAATGGCAATCTACCAACAAATATTCCGTTTCTTCCTTTGTAAATCCGCCACAAAGCACATGGGGCACGGTGTCCACATTATACTTATGTTTTATGGAAGCACAAATCCCCACCGTACCGGGACGCATTCGGGTTAATTTTTTATCCAGCAAACCTTGCCGGTCAATATAGATATATTCCTCACGAGAAGTGGTTACATCTATAAAAGGAGGACGAAACTCCATTAGCGGATCTATGTTATCATAGAGTTCCTGAATATTTCTTCCTTTTACCGGTGGAATAATTTCAAACGAAAACAGCGTATCCCCATTGGCGTTTTTAATATGTTCTGTAACTTTCATTTATAGTGTTTCTCTAGGAATAATAGTAGCTTCTATAAGCTTGTATGTTCGAATAAAAAAATTAACGGTTACCACAAACAAGGCAAAAAAAGCAAGCATTTTGGTAGATATACCATATTGTATGTTCGTTTCGATGAGAACAGTCCCCCAAACCATTATAAGCATACAAAGCAATCCCGTAGCAATTATTAACAATCCATCTACCACGGGACTTTTATAAAGTCCGTTCAATGCTTTTTTTACGTTCTTTTGATCGGTTGTAAACAACTTGTAAATACTCCATAGTATCAAAATAGTTTCCGCTATTTCTTTTAAAACCTTAAAAAATTCCATTTCCAAAATATTTTAGTTCCCCAATTGCCGATATCTGATTACCGCCATACTTGCTAATGTTGGTCCACAATATTCGGGGCCAACCATTTTGTCGCTTTCTCCTCTGTAATTCCCTTTCTAATGGCAAAATCAGTTACTTGATCTTCTTTTATTTTACCCAGTCCAAAATATCTGGCCTCCGGATGGGCAAAATAGTAGCCACTAACGCTGGCAGCAGGCCACATGGCAAGGCTTTCGGTTAAACTGACCCCAATTTTTTCCTCCACGCCCAATAATTGCCAAATCGTTATCTTTTCCAAGTGATCCGGACAAGCGGGATATCCGGGTGCCGGTCGAATACCTTTGTACGATTCTTTTATTAGTTCTTCGTTGTTCAACGTTTCATTAGCGGCATATCCCCAATACTTGATCCGAACTTCCTTATGCAAGTATTCGGCATACGCCTCTGCCAAACGATCGGCCAGGGCTTTTACCATTATGGAGCTATAATCATCCAAGTCTTTCTCATAGGTCTTGGCTAGATCAGCGACACCAAATCCCGTACTCACACAAAAGCAACCTATGTAATCTTGTTTTCCACTTTCCTTAGGGGCAATGAAGTCTGCCAAGGCAAAGTCCGGAACACCTTCCTTTCTCTTTAATTGTTGACGAAGTGTTCTAAGAACTACGTTCTGGCCATTATCCTTTTTCCCGACCGAGCCAGCAATAGATGGTAAAGCAATTACCTCAATATCATCTTCATTTATCGTATTTGCAGGAAACAACCCAAAAATGGCCTTTGCTTTAAGTTGTTTTTCTTCCACTATTTTTTTTAGCATGATTTTGGCATCCAAAAAAAGTTCGGTAGCTTGTTCCCCTACTACGGCATCCGTTAGGATGTCCGGATATTTTCCATGGAGGTCCCAGCTTCTAAAAAACGGTGTCCAATCTATAAAATCGATTAATTTTTGGAGTTCCATGTCCTCTATAACTTGAATACCCAATTCTTTGGGCTCAACGATCGAGGTGCTGTTCCAATCTATTTGGAACTTATTCTTTCTTGCCTCGGCAATGGTCTTATATTCCTTCTTTTTAGTACGTTTTAAAAATTTATCCCGAAACTCCTCATAGTCGAGCTTAATTCCGTCTTTATATCCTTGGGAACTTTCTTTTTGCAAAAGATCTCCCACCACGGTCACTGCTCTGGAGGCATCATTTACGTGAACTACGGCCTGACTGTATTGTGGATCTATTTTTACCGCGGTATGGGCTTTACTTGTGGTAGCACCACCTATCAACAGAGGCACTTTAAAATCCTGCCGCTCCATCTCTTTGGCCAAGAAAACCATTTCGTCCAGGGAAGGGGTAATCAATCCACTTAAACCTATGATATCCACATTCTCTTCCTTGGCCGTGTTGATAATTTTCTCGGGAGGAACCATGACCCCCATGTCCACAATTTCGTAATTATTACAGGCCAGTACCACACTTACAATATTCTTTCCGATGTCATGCACATCCCCTTTAACGGTAGCCATTAATATTTTTCCTGCAGATTGGGATTCCCCATCCTTTTCCTCTTCTATAAACGGAAGCAGATACGCCACAGCTTTTTTCATGACCCTGGCCGATTTCACCACTTGGGGCAAGAACATTTTTCCACTACCGAACAAATCGCCCACGACGTTCATTCCTGTCATCAAATGACCTTCTATGACCTCAATGGGTTTGGCTACACTCTGACGTGCTTCCTCTACATCGGCCTCTATATATTGATCTATTCCCTTGACCAAAGCTCGGGTAATCCTATTTTGCAGGGCTTCTTCCCGCCAAGAAAGATCCACTTTGCTTTCCTTGGCAGTACCTACTACCGTTTCTGCAAAATCTAACAGACGTTCCGTAGCATCATCCCTCCTATCCAGGATAACATCTTCTACATATTTTAATAAATCCTTGGGAATATCATCATATACTTCCAGCATATTAGGGTTTACAATTCCCATGTTCATACCTGCTTTTATAGCATGGTATAGAAAAACCGAATGCATTGCCTCGCGCACCGGGTTATTGCCCCTAAATGAAAAAGATACATTACTTACGCCACCACTTACACTGCAATGGGGCAAGTTTTGCCTAACCCATTCAGTGGCCTCTATAAAATCTAGCGCGTTTCTTTTGTGCTCCTCCATTCCCGTGGCCACTGGAAAGATATTAAGGTCGAATATGATATCCTCCGGGGGGAAATTCACCTGATGCACCAAAATATCATAGGAACGCTTTGAGATTTCTATTCTACGATTGTAATCATCGGCCTGTCCCACTTCATCAAAGGCCATAACAATGACAGCCGCCCCATAACGCTTGATCAACTTTGCCTGATGGATAAATTGCTCCTCACCTTCCTTTAAACTAATGGAATTTACTACACATTTCCCCTGTACCACTTGGAGCCCAGCCTCTATAATTTCCCACTTGGAGCTATCGATCATAATGGGAACACGGGCAATATCAGGTTCAGATACTATAAGGTTCAGATACTTTACCATGGCTTCCTTCCCCTCTATAAGGCCGTCATCCATATTAATATCTATAATCTGGGCACCACCTTCCACTTGATCGCGTGCCACATCCAAAGCTTCTTCAAATTTTTCTTCTTTGATCAAGCGAAGGAATTTCTTGGAACCTGCCACATTGGTACGTTCCCCTACATTTATGAAATTGCTTTCAGGGGATACGATCAAAGGTTCAAGTCCTGATAATCTTAGATATCTTGGTTTTAGTTTATTCATTTATGCATAATGAAGAACCTTTGGAAAGGGTTCATAAAAATGATGTAAAAGTTTTTTCCATTTCCCGTATTCCGGGGATTCACGAAATCCTATCTCATGGTCTTCCAAGGTTTCCCAATTAACCAATAGCATATATTGCCCATCTATTTCGATACATGTTTTAAGCTGATGGGAAGCATAGCCTTTCATTGTCGTTAGTATTGATGATGCTTCTTTAAAAGCGCTTTCAAAATCACTTGACAATCCTTCCTTAATATTCAATATGGCTACTTCTAGAATCATAACTTAATTTAAAGACTTGGCCATTAACCTCCTAGGACCATATTCCTTTACCAAATCTGACATGGCCTTAATATGTTCTGGAGTCGTTCCACAACAACCTCCTACTATGTTTACAAGACCTTTTTCTAAATATTCCCTGATTTGAGCGGCCATCTGTTCCGGTGTTTCATCATATTCCCCAAAAGCATTGGGTAATCCCGCATTGGGGTGGGCAGAAACGGCATGATCTGTTTTAGCCGATATCACTTCCAAATGGGGCACCAGCTGACTTGCACCTAAGGCACAATTGAACCCAACGGACAATATGGGGATATGGGATATTGAAATTAAAAATGCTTCCGCAGTTTGTCCCGATAAGGTTCTTCCCGAGGCATCGGTAATTGTACCACTAACCATTACAGGAACTTCAATTTCACGTGCTTCTTTCACTTCTTCAATGGCGAATAAAGCGGCTTTGGCGTTCAACGTGTCAAAAATGGTCTCGACGAGTAAGATATCCGCGCCTCCATCCAGAAGAGCTTCTACCTGTAGTTTATAGGCTACTTTTAATTCATCAAAGGAAACGGCCCTGTAACCAGGGTCGTTAACATCTGGTGACATACTGGCCGTTTTATTGGTAGGGCCTATACTCCCTGCCACAAACCTTGGTTTGTACGGTTCTTTTTTTGTAAACTCTTCGGCAACTTCCTTGGCAATTCTGGCCGACTCATAGTTAAGTTCATACACCAAATCTTCCATATGATAATCTGCCATCGCTATGGTAGTTCCCGAAAACGTATTGGTTTCAACGATATCCGCTCCCGATTCAAAATACTTTGCATGTACCTCAGCTATGGCCTTGGGTTGGGTCAAAGACAATAGGTCGTTATTGCCTTGCAATGGATATTCCCAATCCTTAAAACGCTCTCCACGGAAATCGGCCTCTGTAAATTTATAACGTTGCAACATAGTACCCATGGCACCGTCCAATATCAAAATCCTATGCTGTAATATTTCTTTAATATTTTTCATTCCAACAAAATTCTCCATAAATACGCTCCACATGAAAGTATGTATGGTGTAATCATTTATATATCAAGTAAGGGAAAAAGCAATAATCGACAGCTTATCTTTTTGTTATCTGCCAGATACTGATTTGAATTCAGTGTTTTTGGTAGAACGTAGCACCTTCTTTTAAAGGAAAAAGGGTTGCTAAGGCTTCAAAGGGTCTATTCCCTCCACCTTTCTTGATAACTATTTCAATTTTTAAAAAGAACTGGATACAAAGTAACGGCACCGTCTCATTAAAAACAAGAAAACTCCATTTTTTTTAAAATTTAAACTTTGAAAAAAAACCTTTCCATCCCAAAGGATGAAAAGGTTGCTAGCTAATTTCAAGGGGACATATGTTTATACCAATATGCTTTGCACCACTTCTTTTTTGGCTTCTTTTTTAGATCCGTCAAACCCTTCTACACCTCCAACGGTCGTATACTTCATTACAAACCTTTTATTTGGGTTTATAATCTGATATGCAAATTGGCACATTACCGCTGCTTCATGGAAACCGGATAATATCAATTTTAACTTCCCTTCATAGGTATTTACATCGCCTATGGCGAACACGCCCGGGATATTGGTCTGATAGTCTTTGGCATTGTTTACTTTAATGGCATTTTTTTCTATCTCCAATCCCCAGTCACCTATTGGACCCAATTTTGGGGATAGACCAAACAAGGGAATAAAATTATCGATCTCTAAATAGGTGGGTTCTTTTTCGGTGTCATTGTGCTTAATGACCACGGCCTCCAATTTATCCGAACCGTGAAGTTCCTTTACTTCCGCTTCGGTGAATAATTGGATTTTACCCAACTTGGCCAGTTCACCGGCTTTTTCAACGGAATCCAAGGCACCTCTAAATTCGTTTCTACGATGTACCAAAGAAACCTCTGAAGCTATATCGGCCAAAAATATGGCCCAGTCCAGTGCGGAATCCCCACCACCGGCAATTACAACTTTTTTGTCCCTATATACTTCAGGATCTTTAACGATATAGGCCACACCTTTATCCTCAAAAGTTTGAATATTTGAAATGGGAGGTTTTCTTGGCTCAAAAGAACCCAAGCCACCTGCGATGACGACTACGGGCGCATGATGTTGTGTTCCCTTGTTCGTGGTTACGATAAAAGAACCATCCTCCAATTTTTCCAAGGTTTCGGCACGCTCTCCCAGGGTAAAGCCCGGGTCAAATGGTTTTATCTGTTCCATAAGATTGTTCACCAAATCTCCAGCCAATATCTCCGGAAATGCAGGAATATCATAAATGGGTTTTTTGGGGTAAATCTCCGAACACTGACCGCCAGGTTGCGGCAAAGCGTCTATTAAGTGTGACTTTAACTTTAACAAACCAGCTTCAAAAACTGTAAATAGGCCGGTTGGCCCGGCGCCGATGATCAATATATCTGTTTTTATCATTTTTTATTGCACTATTTTATTTCAATATATCTTGTACGTTCTTCTTTGATCTCTCTCAAATAGACCTTTGTTGTTTTAACTTATTGCTTCTAATTGATGACTATATGTATGTACGGCATTTAAAAGTGATGCCCTATGTTCCACTACCTCCCCTATGATAATAATAGCAGGATTCGTCAATTGATTCTTACTCACAGTTTCCTCTATGGTTGCTATTGTTCCCACACCGACCTTTTCATTGTTCCTTGTGCCATTTTGGATAATGGCAATAGGGACTTCCGATTTCTCCTCATTCCTATACAGTTCCACGATTTTGGAAAGCTTGCCCATGCCCATCAAAATTACGACAGTGGCATTGGACTTTGCCGCTAAATAAATGTCTTTGGATAATCTATGCTCCTTTGTTGTTCCCGTTATGACCCAAAAACTTTCCGCAGCCCCCCTTTTTGTAACGGGAATGTTTTGTGCCGCAGGTACAGCTATGGAAGAGGATATTCCCGGGACCATTTCTACGGACAATCCGTGTTCTTTTGCATACAACATTTCTTCGGAACCCCGTCCAAAAACAAAGGGGTCCCCACCTTTTAATCTGACAACATGGCCATTTGCTTTGGCCCTGCTTACTATTAGTTCATTAATCTGGTTTTGTTGATAGGCATAACATCCTTTTCGTTTACCTACAAAAATGTGTTCTGCTTTTGGGGCATAATCCAATAACTCCGGATCAACCAAAGCATCGTACAACACCACATCGGCCGCACCTAAGGTCTTAATTGCCTTAAGGGTAATCAGTTCTATATCCCCGGGACCGGCTCCTACCACGGTCAATTTTGCTTCTTTACGCATGCTGTAGTTCTAATTCCCTATACTTTTCCACTTTTTCCAAAAAACTCTTGGCATCCAACAAATAATTTTTGGCAAATGCCTCCGTTGGCTTATGAAAATTCAACTGCAATACCAAGGCCTCAAATGAACCGCTAAGCGCTATGTTTCCCGTTGTCACAAATACCTCATCAAAACTCTTGATGATACCGGCATGGGTATTGGTCTTTTTATTTTCGGCCGTCAATAATGCTTTTGCAGAGTTTACCATAGAAGCATATGCATGGTAGATACTGGCTGCCCATTTTTGTTCTTCAAATGCCGATTGGGCATTTTGGATCTTCTCTTCACTCTCGAACAGCAATGTTGCTATTAAATCGATAACTACTCCTGCACATTCCCCAATTCCGATAGCTTTTTCGTACTTCTTGGTATTTCCCCAGTCAATAAAATCCGCTTGGGTCAAGTTTTCTATATTGGCCAACGGTTTCAAAAAGTCATAAAAATAATGCTCCCCTTTTTGGGCGTAGTAGTCCACAAACTTTGCACCATTGCCATTGGCTTCAAAATCGTTTAATATTAAACGTAGTGCTTCGGGTCCTCTTTTACTTGGTATTTTAACCACTTTGTCCGCAAAACTTCCTTGACCGTTACCTTTGTTTCCGCCACCTAATAATACCTGAAGGGCAGGGGCGATCAATTTATCCTTGGTCCTTATAGACATCCCCTGAAAACCAATGTTGGCCATATTATGTTGTCCACAGGCATTCATACAACCACTAATCTTTATGACCACATCGGCATTATTGATGTATTGTGGATATTCTGCTTTAATTACCCTTTCTAGTTCCTGAGCGATTCCGGTACTACTGGCAATTCCCAGGTTGCATGTATCTGTTCCTGGACAGGCCGTAATGTCAAGGGCCTTATTATAGCCGGCAGCCACAAAGCCTAATTTTTCCAATTCGGTATAAAAGAAAGGTACCAATTCTTCCTTTACATAGGGAATCAATATATTTTGACGAAGTGATAATCGCAATTCCCCCGCTGCATAGTTTTCAACCAAATCGGCAAGAAGCCGGGCTTTATCGGTATAGAAATCACCTAATAGCACCTTGATGCCAATGGCAACATAGCCCTGCTGTTTTTGAGGTACTATATTGGTAGACTTCCAAGTTTCAAATACCTCTTTGTTTTCTATGTGTATTTCCGGTATTTCAACCTCTGCTATTTTTACCTTTGGATAGGCCTCGGCATCTATGGGATATAATTCATAAGGAACGGATGTTTGTACTTCTTTCAACAACTCTTTGAATCCGTCCAAGCCGACATCCCTGAGCAAAAATTTCATACGTGCCTTGGCCCTACTCTTACGTTCCCCATAGCGATCAAATACCCTGATTACACTTTCCATCAAAGGAATAATTTTATCCGAGGGCAAAAAGCTGAACAATTCCTCTGCATGTCTTGGCTGAGATCCCAGACCACCGGCCAACATAACCTTAAAACCTTTTACCCCATTTTCTATTTTGGCTATAAAGCCAAGATCATGCATATAGGACAGACCGGTATCGGCATCGCTGGCAGAAAAGGAAACCTTGAATTTTCTCCCCATTTCTTGACTAATGGGATTGCGTAAAAAATATTGAAAAAGCGCATGGGCGTATGGGGATACATCAAAAGGTTCATCGACATCGATCCCTGCTGTTTCACTGGCCGTTATATTACGAACCGTATTTCCACAAGCCTCCCTAAGTGTTACATCATCTTTCTCTAACTGCGCCCAAAGTTCGGGTGTCCGGTCCAAATCCACATAGTGGATCTGTATATCTTGACGGGTAGTTATGTGTAAACGCCCCGTAGAATATTCATCGGAAACATCGCAAATTCTCCTTAATTGGTTGGAACTTACCTTTCCATAGGGCAGTTTGATACGAATCATCTGGACCCCTTCCTGTCTTTGGCCATATACCCCCCGTGCCAAGCGTAAACTTCGGAACTTTTCCTCATCTAACTTGCCTTCCTTAAACTGACGGATTTTGGCTTCCAAATCAATGATGTCCTTTTCAACTACCGGATTCTCTATTTCTGTTCTAAAGCTTTGCATCTGTTATTTTTTTATTATTCCTATGGATTTAATAGGGTATTAGTGTAAATGCTTTTATTTTTTTTAAATCGGTTTTCCTAATTTATAAAACCTACCCCAGCCGTCGCTTGGGTTTGGGCATCGACCAATATAAAAGCCCCATTGAATTTATTGTCCTTATAGGCATCGTAATAAATATGTTTACTCAATTTTATGCGTACCTGCCCAATTTCATTCAACGATAACTTATTATCTGAATCTATTTGTCCGGAAAAATCCGTGGTCATTACATTTTGAACCGCATCAATTTTTGATAGTACCTTATTTGTATTGTGCTGAACTATATATTTTGACCCTGGCCGTAATTGCTTACTATCCATCCAACAAACGGTTGCATCTATTTCTTTTTCAACTTTTGGAAGTTCGTTGGTCTTTACCAACATATCTCCCCGTGTTATATTAATATCATCTTCCAGGGTAATATTTACAGAACTTCCCGCTACGGCTTTCTTATATTTTTTATCAAAAAAATAAATTTCCTTTATTATAGACTGTGTTAACGAAGGCAATACGGTTACACTATCTCCTACTTGTAAGGCACCTCCATAAATTTTTCCGGTATATCCACGAAAATCATGAAACTCATCGGTCTTGGGGCGTATTACCGTCTGTACAGGAAAACGTACCTGTCCTCCATCATATACGTCAGATGCTTCCAATTTTTCCAAATGCCCTAAAATAGTGTCCCCCTTATACCATGGCATGGCATCCGTTGTTGCTACAATATTATCCCCATGCAGGGCACTCACTGGAATATAACTTAACCGCTGCTCGGTATAGTCACTTTTAGCGTTCAATGCTTCAAAATCGCGCTTAATATCGTTAAAAACATCTTCGGAATAATCTACCAAATCCATTTTATTGACCGCCACGATAATATCCTTGACCCGCAGCAGGTTATTGATAAAAAAATGTCTATACGTCTGTTCTATGACGCCTTTTCTAGCGTCTATTAAAATAATGGTCACCTGTGAGGTAGATGCCCCTGTAACCATATTACGGGTATACTCTACATGCCCGGGGGTATCTGCTATGATATAACTTTTGGTAGGTGTTGAAAAATAAATATGGGCCACATCTATGGTTATTCCCTGCTCCCTTTCGGCCACTAGACCATCCGTAGCCAAGGAAAAGTCCAAGTAATCATACCCTTTTTGTTCACTACTCTTCTTAATGGCCTCCAACTTATCATCGGTCAACGATTTGGTATCGTAAAGCAACCTTCCTATCAAGGTGCTCTTTCCATCATCTACGCTTCCTGCCGTTGCTATTTTTAGTACTTCCATTATTCTTTCGTATTCGGTGTTAGGTAATGCCGTATTCAATAGTCCACACGGACTATATGAAGCGTTCTCTCTTCTTTAAAAATATCCTTGTTGTTTGCGTTTCTCCATGGCAGCCTCTGATCGTTTGTCGTCTATACGAGCTCCTCGTTCCGAAATTTTGGATTCCCTAATTTCCGCCACTACTTTATCAATGGTGTCGGCATGGGAAAGAACGGCGGCGGTACAGGACATATCCCCAACGGTTCTGAACCGTACCATACGTTCCTCTACCAATTCATCTTGGGACCTAAATACCACATCGTCCTCGGCGGACCATATGAGACCGTCCCTTTCAAAAATGTTTCGCTTATGTGCAAAATAAATGGAAGGGATTTCTATGTTTTCTTTTTGAATATAGCTCCATACATCCAACTCTGTCCAATTGCTTATGGGGAATACCCTTACGTTCTGCCCCATTTCTATCTGACCGTTAAGCATATCAAAAAGCTCTGGACGCTGGTTCTTTTCGTCCCATTGTCCAAAATCGTCCCGTACGGAAAAAATTCGCTCTTTTGCCCTTGCTTTTTCCTCATCTCTTCTGGCACCCCCTATACAGGCATCGAACTTAAATTCCTCTATGGCATCCAAAAGTGTTGTGGTCTGCAAGGTATTTCTGCTGGCATATTTTCCAGTTTCCTCCACCACTTTTCCTTGATCAATGGAATCCTGTACGTTTCTTACAATTAATTCCACACCCAGTTCTTCTACCAATTGATCGCGAAAAGTAATGGTTTCGGGAAAATTATGTCCCGTATCG
>JBCBZE010000265.1:0-4974 GCA_039815505.1 Bacteroidota bacterium
AACTACGGGCAGTGTGCCGGCCAAAGACATGGTGGTCAATTTTCTGTTTTCTAGCTGCAATAGGGTCTCGGGGGTGGCCCCCAACCACATTCCAACCTTGGGATGGTACCATACATAGCAAAAAGCATTGGGATATAAGACCAAAAGCTCCGTGAACAATACTAAGGGTTTCTGGTTATTATTTACCTCCAATGCCCGAGATAGCACTACTTTTTTTAATCTTCCCCTTTGTATTTCTTTCATCCCTTTTTCAATAAGGTTTAAATGAAAATTCTTCTGCTTTTCATCAATTTTAGGGTGTTGGACCTTCTGATAGGGACCAGAAGGTTTTATGGGGTGGTTTATTTTCCGTACCTCATCGGTTTTCAATACAATGGGACTTTTATCGTCATTAAATGGCGCGAACACAAAACCACTTTCGCGGTAATTCTTAAGGTGGTGCAATTTATTTTCTGTCTGAAATACGGCGGTTATTTCGTCCTGTCCCCCCTTGCGATACACCACAAAAGGCAATTCTTTTATAAAATGATCTTCGATCTTACGTAAGAAATGGGAAAACATATTACTTCTTGGGTAAGGCTATGGTGGTAAGTTTACAAACCGAGATAAGATTGTTATCGGCATCGGTGATCTTAATGTCCCAAAGTTGGGTAGTACGGCCTTTATGAAGCATACTGGCCTTTGCAAAGATATCCCCTTCCTTGATTCCTTTTACATGATTGGCCGATATTTCGATCCCCCTTACAAAAAACTGCTGCGCGTCCAAAAAAATGTAGGAGGCCATACTACCCACGCTCTCCGCCAAAGCCACACTGGCCCCGCCATGTAAAACACCATCGGGCTGATACACTTTTGACGTAACCGGCATTTTGGCCACCAAAAAATTTTCTCCAACATCTACATATTCAATATCCAAGGTCTCCATTAAAGTTCCTTTGCTGGTTGCATTACATACGCTCAGTATTTTTTCCTTATGCTCGTTCATTTATTTTTTTTACAAAACTACACAATACATATTCAAAAGAATCCATTATATTTGATTTAATTTTAACGAACGTTCAATAAAATGCCAAAAATCAAAACCTCTAAGGAAGAAGTCCTGCAAAAGGTCATTACCACTATCCGAAAAAAAGGCATTGCCAACAGTAGCATGAGTCAACTGGCGCTTGAATGCGGCATACAGAAATCTCACTTCTATTACTATTTTGACAGTAAGGAACGTCTGGTAAAGGATGTTTTGGCCACGGTAAACAGTTATATGAACTATAATATGAACAAGGTATTGGAAAATGACGCCTTGTCCCTTTCCGAAAAAATGGAAGGCGTGCACAAACTTATTTACAAACTTTTTTTATTGAACGATGGTGGCTGTGTTATGGCCAATACCGCATTGGAATCGGCTCATGCAGATCCCATTTATTTTGATGAAATCCGATTATTTTTCGAAAATTTCATTAAAGGAATGAAACAATTATTGATGGTAAAACATTCGGATCAAAGGTCACAGGAATTGGCGGAACAGATTGTACAGGATATGGAAGGTGGTATTTTGTTGATGCGCGTTTACAAGGACCGGAAATATATCGATAATGCCATAAAAAGAATGTCATATATAATTCTAGGGTAAATTGAAACAACTTCAGTATATTAGAACGGGACATTTAGCCTGGAAGAACGTTCCAGAGCCAAAAATTAACACCGCCAATGAAGCCTTGGTACGTCCCTTTCTTGTAGCCCGATGCGACCTTGATGCAGCTTTTTTACAAAATAACATCTTTAGAAGGTATACTATAGGAAAACTTTTGGGGCTCGTTGATCCCACAATTCCTACATATACTAGAAAGGATATCCTCAAAGGTCCCTTCCCCTTTGGACATGAGTGTATTGCCGAAATTGTTGAACTCGGAAGCGATGTCAGGAACTTCAGGGTAGGTCAAAAAGTTATTATTCCCTTTCAAATTTCCTGTGGAGCCTGTCCTGTTTGTACTTCGGGATTAACGAGTCAATGTGAGGTAACCGGAAGTTTTAATATGTTCAGTGGCATTGGCAAACATGTCACCAATGGAGGAACCATGTCGGATTTACTTAAAATTTCACATGCGAACGCTATGTTGATCCCTATACCCGATGGTATGGACTTAATAGGTTTGGCAAGCGCCAGTGACAACCTACCCGACGCCTGGTCCCGTGTGGCTCCATATCTTTTAGGCCGTCCGGGCAAAAAAGTATTGATTCTTGGGGGCGGCACAAAAAGTATTGGTCTATATGCCGCCGCCTTCGCGGCCAAAATGGATACCGAACAGGTAGACTATGTAGATCTTTCTGAAGAGCGCATCCAAATTGCTGGAAAACTAGGGGTAAATGGTATTCAACAAGACTATAGGTCCATCCATGACAAATACGATTTGATCGTCAATGGCACAAATTCACAAACAGCTATTAAAAAGGGGATCAAATTATTAAACCCCGGTGGTGTCCTGTCCTCTTCAAACATTTACTTCAATAAAAAAGTAGGCGTTCCTTTTTTCCAGCTGTATGCCAAGAACCTTAAGTTGGTGACCGGTCTGGCCAATCCCATGGCCGACATTCCGAAAATGTTGGACTTTATCAAAACAAAAAAAATAGAACCTAAATGGGTCACTACGCATATAGGGGAATGGGATAATGCGGACACCTCTCTTCTAAAAAGAACGACAAAGGTCATCATCAAACGAAATCCTATAAACAATAATTAAATGCAATTCATATACAAAATTGTAAAGCGACCCTTCTTTGGAAGATTCATGGTCCCCTGGAGAAACCCCCTAAATACCCATCAACAAAAAGAATGGGAATCCATTATATTTAAAAGTAATTCCAATGCAAGGCTTACCGGTATGGTCGCCCCGCCAAAGACCAAAACGGCCAAGGGAACCATAGTCCTTGGACACCCCATGGGAAAAGAGGCCAAGGGTTTTTTTCTTAAAAACGGGTATACCGATATGCTCAGGGACAACGGGTATAATGTATTCATATTCGACATCAATGGTTTTGGTGAGAGCGAAACGGGGAATTTTAATTATTTCGAAGACATCATTGCAGCAGGGAAAAAGGCCAAGGACATATATCCAAAGCTTCCTTTGGGGTATATGGGTATCTCTTTGGGCGGACAATTTGCCACCATCTCCTTTGCGGAAGAACATCCATTTGAATTTGCCATTGTTGAAAGTGCCGCCAATACTTTGGAAGATTTTTGGATACACTACCCCTTTGCCTATAGAACATTGCGATTGTTATATACCCTAATGCCCAAATACAAAAGACAGATACGGATGATCGATAGGATCAAGGATGCCAAGGGGCTAAAAAACCTATTGTTCATCTATCTGGATAAGGATGAGGTTATATTGGATGATGCAGGGTCCAAATTCAACGAGGCCGTTCCCATCCCCTCAAGATTGATCATATTCAAGAACGCCAAACATGCCCAGTTACCAAAATCGGAGAACCGCGAAGCCTATTTTGATCTGGTACTTAACTATTTTAACTCCCATGTAACCCCCTCAACTTCATGAAGAAAATATCGATTATCACTAGTGATCATTATGAAATTATTGCCCATAGGTTTAAAGCTGACAACCCCAATGGGAAAGTCTTTGTAGTTGCTGGTGGTGTTGGCCTTCCCCAACGCTTTTTTTTCAATTTCGCCGACTGGTTGGCGGCACAGGGGTGCACCACCTATACATTCGATTATAGAGGCATTGCCTTATCCCGTCCAAAAAAAATAAAAGGTATGAAAGCGTCCTATTACGATTGGACCACCAAAGATTTTATGGCATTGACCCAGTATATTAAAGCACATCACCCCCAAGACAAACTATTTCATATAGGGCATAGTTTTGGCGGCAACAGTCTGGGGATGTCAGCGGCATACCAACCCTACGAAAAGTTTTTAATGGTAGGTTCCCAATATGGGTATTACAAATATTTTCCCGTTAAGATGCAGCTGATGATCAACTTGGGTTTTAGGGTATTGGCGCCCATATTAACCGCGACCATGGGGTATTTTCCTTCCAAATGGATAGGGTTGGGAGAACCCTTGCCATCACGCGTAGCCTTGGACTGGGGTATTGTATTGTTGCGCAAGGAATCGTTATTGGCATTGGCCGACCATTATGGTGAAAATCATTATGAAAAAATTAGCCAACCTATTTTGGCCATAAGTATCGACGATGATAACTTTGCCCCTAAGAAATCGGTCGATATTTTAGCGGAAAAGGTGTTTTCCAATGCACATCTTAAACGTTTGCATATCCTTCCGGCCTCCTACGGACTAAAGCATGTAGGACATAACGATTTTTTTAGAAAAAAACATAAAGAACAACTTTGGCCCATCGTCACCGATTGGTTTAACCTATAATAGTACAGTATGCGGACGGAACAATTAAAACCCACTTTTTTTCTAGATAGCGACCATCCCAATATCGAAGGGTTTGCACGGGCCATAACCAAAGGGTGTTCTACGGAAAAGGATAGGGCCATCGCTTTGTTCAATGCCGTAAGGGACAATTATTTTTATGACCCTTACCATTTGGACTTAAGGCCACAAACCCTGATTGCAAGTAATATCCTTGAGCGAAAATCTGCCTATTGCGTAGAGAAGGCCGTATTGCTTTGTACCTTGTTAAGAGCGGCCAAAATTCCGGCTAGGTTAAATTTTGGCAATGTAAAGAACCATATTGCCGTTGATCGCATCGTGGAAATCCTAAAGACCGATGTATTGGTTTTTCATGGTTGTACAGAAGTGTTGTTAAATGGTGTTTGGTTGAAAATAACGCCCGCGTTCAATAAGGAGCTATGTGAAAAGATCGGTGTGCCCGTGCTGGATTTTGATGGGGAAAGCGAAGCGGTTTTTCAGCAGTTCAGCAACGATGGAAGCACCTTTATGGAGTACCTGCACGATTACGGCAGTTTTGATGACCTTCCCTACGGAAA
>JBCBZE010000030.1:0-17972 GCA_039815505.1 Bacteroidota bacterium
AATTTGAGTATTGTACCGATAATGCGGCCATGATAGGAATTGTAGGATATTTAAAATATCGGGAACAACGCTTTACGGACCAAAATGTCACGGCAAAAGCTAGATATAGTATTGACGGATAGACCAATGAACAGGGCCTTGAGTCAAACCTATAAATCGGGTTTATATTATTTTACGTAGCACAAAGGATATGGCATATAATGAAGTAATTGCCGATAAGATCAGAGATGGGATACGGTTATTTCCAGAAGAATTCACTGAAAAAAAAATGTTCGGTGGGCTTTCTTTTTTATACCGAAACAAAATGACCTTAGGTGTTATAAAGGATGAACTGGCCGTTAGGGTAATTTCAGATAAAATGGAGGTTGTATTGGAAAAGGATTTCGTACGCCCCATGGATTTTACCAAGCGCCCCATGAAAGAATTCATCTTTGTTTCCCCCGATGGTTTTAAGACAAAAGAACAGCTTAGAGCCTGGATAGCTTTGGGGTTGGAACATGCCAAAAGCAAATTATAATTCATCAACTATACAAGCACTCATATGCAACTTTTTTACAACCCAGATCTAGATCATAGTTTTTCCCAGTTTATTTTCTCCGAGGAGGAAAGCAAACATATTATAAAGGTACTTCGCAAGAAAGAGGGGGACATACTTCATATAACCAACGGGAAAGGGTATTTGTTCGAGGCCAAAATAATACAGGCGGACGTCAAGAAATGTAAGGCGCAAATAAGCGCCACCACAAAGAAGCATCGAAAAATGCATTGGTTCCATATGGTCGTAGCCCCTACAAAGATGAACGAACGTTTTGAGTGGTTTTTGGAAAAGGCCACTGAGATCGGTGTAAACGAGATAACCCCGATTTTTTGTGAACGTTCAGAACGTAAAGTACTTAAAAAAGAACGAATGGAAAAGGTGATTTTATCGGCCATGAAACAATCCTTGCAAGCCTATCTACCCAAATTGAACGACCCCATGCCTTTTGCCGAGTATATAAAACAACCCAAAAATGGTCTGCTGTTTATAGCGCATTGTGAAGAAGGGGAAAAAATGGAATTAAAGCGTCGCGTAGCTCCGGACAAGGATGTGACCATACTTATAGGTCCTGAGGGAGATTTTTCATCCTCGGAAATAGAATCCGCCTATGAACAAGGTTTTTTGCCGGTTTCATTGGGGGAAAACAGATTACGTACAGAGACTGCCGCCATAGTGGCGTGTGCCACAGTAAACATGATCAATAATGGGTAAAAAATTCCGCACCCCTAGCTGCCGAACAAAACAGATAGAGGCGCGGAACAACAATAAACACCAAACACTTATCTACTCACGTAACTTTTTGCCGCTCCCGTAATATCGTAGTTATCATTTTCTACGATCAACATGAGCTGTATTTTTTCATCGGCCCCGACTATTTCAGGAATGCCTATATAAGAAGAACCACTTTCACCAGCTACGGAAATGTCCTTTTCCGCTACTACAATATTACTATTGGTCAAGGTTCTATTTCTATTTTCACCTCGTTTTACTTGGGTAGTTCTTTCGTCCAGGACCAATACCGCGCGCAACTTTCTGCCCTTGATATCGCCAGATATTTTATAGTTGAACCCCAAGCTTCTTTTCTCGGATTTAATATTGGATATCTCGATCTTATTGATCGATTTCTTCCGCTTATAAGAATCAATGTTCGCATACATCTTGGACGAACTTGATCCAACAAAATGTTCTCGCCCATTAACGACCACTTGCGGAGTGTAATTACTACGATTTCTGAATTTTATATTGTATTCCCTTTGCTTCTGGGTGTAACTAGACCGGCTATAAGGATCTTTCCATCCTATATAATTCCAATAATCCACATGATAGGAAAGTGCAAAAACCTCATCATCGTATTCTTTCTTTACCTTATCCAATAACACATCGGCAGGTGGGCAACTGGAACAACCTTGGGAGGTATACAATTCCAAAACGATGACCGGTTCAAAGGTACCGTCCGCAGCAACTTCATTTTTGGGTTCTTCAATTTCTGAAACAGTTCTGAGCGTGGTAAAGGCCATAAAACCTAAACTGGCAAGAACAATTGTTACCACTACAACTTTTTTAAACATGATAATTGTTACATTTGATTTATTCAATAGTTCGATACCCTATGAGACAACTTACGCTTATCCTCTTTTTTTTAACTTTTTTTGTGAAATTTTCAATACATGCACAGGAAATAGCGATTTTAAAATATAATGGCGGGGGCGATTGGTATTCCAACCCTACTGCATTACCAAATTTGATACAATTCTGCAATGAACATATAGATACTAAAATCGCGAGCAAACCTAAAACCGTTGAAGTGGGCAGTTCAACTATTTTTCAGTATCCATTTTTACATATGACGGGGCATGGAAACGTGTTTTTTTCACAAGAAGAAGCAGATAACCTAAGGGCCTATCTATTGTCCGGAGGATTTATTCATATAGATGACAACTACGGTATGGAACCGTATTTAAGAAAGGAGTTGCCCAAGGTTTTTCCGGATAAGCAATTGGAGGAACTTGGGGCCGATCACCCTATTTTTTCACAGAAGTATAAATTCCCGGAAGGTCTTCCCAAAATTCATGAGCATGATAGTGAACGCCCGCAGGCATTGGGAATTTTTCATGAAAACAGATTGGTACTATTATTCACCTTTGAAAGCGATCTGGGAGATGGTTGGGAAGACCCGTCCGTACATAACGATCCGGAGGAAATACGTTTAAAGGCCCTACAAATGGGCGCAAACATTGTTCAATACGCATTTAAAAACTAAGCAATGAGTCCAAAAATCATATCCGAAGGTATTCTTAGGGCGTTAGGTATTATTGTGGGAATCGTACTCCTTGGCTATTTTTTATTTGAAATACGCTCTGTATTGGTGTACATTACCATTGCCGCCGTTATATCGTTGATAGGCAGACCGATTGTCCTCTTTCTTAGGAGGAAGCTCAAATTCAACAATACCGTTGCCGTAATCATCACGATGTTACTTTTAGTAGGTATATTATTGGGAATCATAGCCCTGTTTATTCCACTATTGGTGCAACAAGGTCAGAACCTATCCCTATTGAATATTGATGCCATGCAAACCAACGTGGAAAATCTCTACAGGGAACTTACGGATTATTTTGGGGTAAGTACAGCCGATATTGAACAGAGTATTAAAGAGTCCCAGGTTTTTGCCAATTTGGATTTCGGTTTTGTCCCTAATTTTTTAAATGCTTTTGTCGGGGCCTTGGGCAGTTTTAGTGTGGGTCTGTTCTCCGTACTCTTTATCATGTTTTTCTTTTTAAAGGACAGCAAGTTGTTCGAAGATGCATTAATGGTCCTAGTACCCGATCAAAAAGAAAGTAAGCTGAAAAATTCCATTGGCACCATAAAAGATTTATTATCCAGATACTTTGTTGGGCTCGTTTTTCAAATCCTTATTTTGTTCGTTATCTATACCATAGTGCTGCTCATGTTTGGTATCGAAAATGCGGTGGTTATCGCGTTCCTTTGTGCCTTGTTAAATTTGATTCCATATGTGGGGCCGATCATTGGTGGAATGCTGATGTTGATCCTCACCATGACCAGTAATTTAGGGGCCGATTTTAGCACGGTAATAGTACCCAAAACCACTTACGTAATGATAGGTTTCGTCATAGGCCAATTGGTGGATAATTTCTTCTCCCAACCGTTTATTTTCTCTAGTAGTGTAAAGTCCCATCCGCTGGAAATTTTTCTGATCATTATCATTGGTGGATTACTTTTTGGCGTAACGGGAATGATCATAGCCGTACCCGGCTATACAGCGATAAAAGTAATTTTGAAGGAATTTTTAGCAGAAAACAAGATCGTAAAGTCCTTGACAAAAAATTTATAGTTTTACTTTGAATAAAAACATATTACAAACTGGTGTACAGGATTTTATATCAAAAAAATTAAATACTGACATCATGTCAGTGTTATTGAAAAAAGAAGTTTTTGAAGGCATCTCCCCAAAAGAGCTGGCCGAACAGATCGAGGCCAAAAAAAAATGCCGGGAAAAGCTCCCTACCTGGTTCAATACGGCAAACATATATTACCCTAACAAGCTACATATTGAACAGACCTCATCCGAAATTACAGCACAATATAAGGCGGAAATTATAAACGGAAAATCCCTGTTGGACCTCACCGGGGGCTTTGGGGTGGACAGTTTCTTTTTTAGTGAAAAAACAGCCTGCGTATGGCATTGTGAAATCAACCAAAAACTATCCGAAATAGCTGGGTATAATTTTAAGGTTTTAGGCAAAAAAAATATCGAAACCGTTACTAAAAACGGTTTCGATATTTTAAAGGAATCCAATCAAAATTTTGATTGGATCTATGTGGATCCCTCACGAAGAAATGAGATAAAGGAAAAGGTATTTTTATTGACTGATTGCATACCAAATGTTCCTACACATCTAACATTTCTTTTAGAAAAATCGAAGCATATTTTAATCAAGACTTCCCCCCTTTTGGATTTTTCGATAGGGATAAAAGAATTACGGTTCGTAAAGGAAATCCATGTCGTGGCCGTAAAGAACGAAGTGAAAGAATTGCTCTGGGTTATAGAAAAAGGGTACTCTGGGAAAGTACATATCAAGACCATAAACTTTGGTAATTCCGGTGAGGAAATATTTGCTTTTTATATGTCCAACGAAAAAGAGGCTGTTCCAGACCTTGGTGTTCCATCAACCTATTTGTACGAACCCAATGTGGCAATTCTGAAATCCGGTGCGTTCAAAATCATCACGGATCGATTTCCGATAAAAAAACTGCACCGGCATACGCATTTATACACTTCCGAAACGCTTATAGACTTTCCCGGGCGCAGGTTTAAAATAGAAGAGGCAATGCCCTTTAACAAAAAAACCGCCCAAAAACTTAAGGTTCAAAAAGCCAATATCACTATTCGAAATTTTCCAAAAAGTGTTTCCAATCTTAGAAAACAGTTAAAGATAAAGGATGGTGGAGCCGTTTATTTATTCTTCACCAAGGACATGAACGAGAACCATGTGATACTGCGGTGCAGTAAAGTATAGCAACCCAATACGGTCTTACGCCCATCAAAGTTTGCACTCGTACTGCAACGAAACACTGGATGAACAAATTAATTACAGTCCCATTTAAAATCGGCCACCTTATCATTGGATGCCGCAGATAGATTATAGTGCCACCATTCCGTTCTAATGCCCCAAAACCCGTGTTTTTCCATAGTATGCTTTAACAATTTACGATTGTCCAAAATATGTTGTGGTAAATCAAGGTAGTCGTGGTAGGCGGGTTTACCAAAGAAATCGAAATCCGTTCCCATGTCCAATGCCTCCCCTTCCAAAGTCACAAGTGTAATATCCACTGCCCCGCCTTTATTGTGAATGGACCCTTTTACGGGATTGGCCACATATTGCGGATTGGGTACAATGGCCCACATTTTATATTGCACCGAGTTTGGACGATAACAATCAAAGAACTTGATTCTGTATCCTTTTTCCATAAATTCCGCGTTGACATTCAATAAGGCTTTTGCCGTTTTTACACGGGTATAACATTCCGCACAATCATATACTTGCGCTTTTAGGAAATTGTTTTCCGTAGCGTATCTCATATCATAGGCAAAGTCGGCACTATAATCCGCTAAACGGATAAAGGTGGTGTCCGCAAGCCCCTCCAAGGATTTTAGTTTTATCTCTGGCACCTTTTCTACATTGTGGGGCATATCCAAGGTACTATCGGTATCCGGGTGCTGGCCAGATACTACTTTTGATTTTGGTTTTATATCTGTTTTGCAAGTCCAGAAAAGTATGCCAATTAATACAAAGAAAATTTTTGTCATTGTCAATTTAGGGTGGGCCATCACTTTATAGGTTTTAACATACGGTATCAAATATACGGCCTTGGGCATTATGTTTTACCAAGAACCCAGTTCTTGCTTGATATGGTTTTTTTAACCTTCTTTACTTTCAACGTATCGGGAACCCTATTTATGATCAACAATCACATTCATAGATTCGGGTTATTAGGATGAATACCAAATTATCCATACGCTGTTTTGCCCATAAATTGCAGTGTAATGGGTTGCACAACCTTGATTACCTTGTTCAGTATTGGTGTACCTATACTATAACACGGTTATTTTTTTAGTAGACCCATCATTAAATGGTAATTGTATTAGTAATTATCTATAAAAAATTACATCTTTATAGGCTTTAACAATCCTTTAGTATCATGATACATTTTCCAAAAGAATTTATCTGGGGTTCCGCAACCTCCAGTTATCAAATTGAAGGTGCCGCCATGGAAGGTGGCAGGGCATGGAGTATTTGGGATGCGCACGCGCATTTCCCGGGCAGGACCGCCAACAATGAGCATGGCGACATCGCCTGTGATCATTATCATAGATATAAAGAGGATGTAAAATTAATGGCCGATCTTGGTCTAAAGGCTTATCGATTTTCCATTTCGTGGAGCAGAATACAGCCAGATGGACAGGGGAAAGTAAATCAGGAAGGCATAGATTTCTACTCTGATCTTATCGATGAATTGCTAAAATATGATATCACCCCTTGGGTAACCTTGTATCATTGGGACCTACCCTTGGCCTTACATACCGAAAAGGATGGTTGGCTTAATCCAGATATTACAGATTACTTTGCCCGTTATGCGGATATCTGCTTTAAACACTTTGGCAATCGCGTAAAAAATTGGATTACACTTAATGAGCCTTGGGTGGTTTCTATCTTGGGCTATGCCAAGGGAGTTTTTGCACCGGGGAGAAAATCCAAGGAGGAACCCTATATAGTAGCCCATCAATTACTAAGATCTCATGCAAAAGCCGTAAAGGTATACCGGGAAAAATATCAAAACGTGCAAAAAGGGGTTATCGGTATTACCAATAATTGCGATTGGAGAGAACCCCTTACCGATAACCCAAATGATATTGAGGCCGCGCAAAGGGCCAATGAATTTTTTCTGGCTTGGTTTACGGACCCAATTTATTTTGGAGACTATCCGGCAGTTATGAGGGAACGATTGGGGGATAGGTTACCGCAATTTAGCGCGGAAGACCAAGAAATGCTCATAGGCTCTTCGGACTTTTTTGGCCTTAACCATTATTCCACCCTTATGGCCTCGGATGCACCAAACGGCTTGACTTCAGAGACGGGGGTATACGGAAATGGAGGTATTTCGGAGGACCAATTAGTGGAATTGACCACTGATCCGGAATGGAAAAAAACAGCTATGAACTGGCCTATTGTTCCTTGGGGCTGCCAGAAATTATTGGAATGGATAGCGGATAGGTACAACAACCCCCCCATCTATATTACCGAAAACGGATGTGCCTTTAATGATGAAATACACGAAGGCGAGGTAAAAGATACGGACCGTATCGAATTTTTGGAAGGATATATTGCCGCGTGCCATACCGCCATAACCAATGGCGTAAATCTAAAAGGTTATTTTTTATGGTCGTTTATGGATAATTTTGAATGGGCCTTGGGCTACTCCAAACGCTTTGGTATGCATTATGTGGATTATGACACGTTGGAGCGAACACCTAAAAATTCGGCCCTATGGTATAAGGAGGTTATTAAAAACAATGGTTTCTAAATTCAATCCCTTACCAGGGAACGCTGGCCAATATATTGGGGGCTACTCCAAACTTTTGATAAATTCAAGGCTTTGTGGCACTTGTTCTACGACACGGCTCGACTCATCTTCAATAAAAAGATATTGGAGTCCCATCTTTTTAGCCTCCAAAATTATCTCGGCCATATGAATCTGACCCGTTCCCAAGACTACGTTATTTTCTACATCGGATACACCGGTATGGTCTACAGGAACTCCTTTTTTACAATCCTTCAGGTGCATGAGTTTAAATTTTTCCGGATATTTGCGCAACCAGGCAATAGGGTCTTCGCCCGGTAGTGCAAACCAATACACATCCATTTCAAAATCAAAATTTTCGGCGTTTTTTATCATGTAATCCATTAAGGTGGTATCCTCATAAGGTCTAAACTCATAACCGTGTGGATGATACGCCATTGTAACCCCTTCCTCTTTGAATTTTTTACCGGCCTTATTAAAGACATCTAATGCCAATTGCGTATCCTCAATGGTAAAATCGGTACCCGTATGTGGGACCCAAAAACAAACAACGTATTTGGCCCCATAATCTTTTGCACGTTGCAATACCGTCTCGGGGGAATCACGTACTTCCTCAAAGGAAGTACTAACACTCACCATATCCAAATTGTTCTTTTTTAACAAGGCTTTGTACGCCTCCAAAGAAAGTCCATGTGTACCATCGTTACCATCCTCCACCTTGGTGATTCCCCAATCCTTTATCTTGGCCAAAGTTCCGGGTACGTCTTCCTTGAACTGATTTCGCAAGCTGTATAATTGAATACCTATCTCCTGTCCTACCAAGGACATCGAGGTCAAAAAAATTACAACCAACATTACTTTTAATCTCATTACAAACTATTTTTAAGTTACACGTGGGTTTGATCTCTTAGGTCAATAAATTTCCCTTATCGTCCCATTCGGCGATAACCCCCCTTTTGCTCTGATCTATACATTTTGCCAACCATTCTTCATCATAGGAAATACCATGTTGTGCAAGCACATCGTCCGGAACCCCATCCCAGACATTGGGCATATTACCTTTATACCCTAGATCTTCAATACCTATTTTAGAAGTGTAGTATCCGGTAATCGTGAGATCCCTGACCAAGGAAAAAAACTGAATTTCCAAGGGACGCTCATCTTCTGGTACCTCAATGTCCGGATAGGCGATCGCATCCAAAATTATTTTCTGTTGTTCTATGGTGGCCGATTTAAATTCTGCATCGAACTCGGTATTACATTTGTGATCCAACCACATAAGTCCACCCCTTAAATTTGTTTGTATTTCTGGAATGTCCTTAGCCATAAATTCTATAAAATCCGGTACCCCGGCATCGACAGCACCACCATGATGCTCATTGGCTGGTAGTATTAAGTCGCATAACACGCCAACGGTAGCCATTTCATGTACATTAAAAAATTGTTCCGCGTTTAGTTGATCTATTAGTTCCTTTTCTTCCAGGGTACGCCCAAAAAATTTTTCATCGGGCTTGGCTACGGCATCATCCGTATTGTCCACCTCAGGTTTACATGCGTTTATGGCCAATCCACCTGCAACAGAACCTAAAATTATCGATTTTATGCTTTTTCTTCTATCCATATCTTAGACGTTTTGCTGTTTTAGCTGTTCAATTATATAATCCGATGTTCGCCAAGCCAAGGCCAAAATGGTCCATGTTGGGTTCTTATCCGCCTGTGATACAAACGGCCCGGCATCAACAATAAACACATTGTCCGTATCGTGTAGTTGTTGAAATTGGTTCACTACGGAGGTCTTTGGATTGTTCCCCATCCGTGTTGTACCTACCTCATGGATAATCCAGCCAGGTGGCGATATCCCGTAACCCTCTTCCTTGGTGGGGGTCTCTCCCAAAATTTCACCGCCCATGTTATGTGCCAATTCCTCAAAAGTTTCCTGCATATGTTTTACTTGTTTATGCTCAAAATTGGTCCATTGGTAATTAAATCGCAATACGGGAATCCCAAATTCATCTACCTTGGTAGGATCAATTTCGCAAGAGTTGTTCTTTTGGGGAACGGATTCTCCCCTACCGCCGAATCCCAAAACGGAACCATAGTATTTTTTCACGTCGTCTCTAATACTATGACCATAACCTCCTATGGGCAATCCAAAAAATTTATTGAACCCATTAACATCAAAGCCAAAGCCATAACTGGGCATACCCATACCTCCCCAGACTTCTATGTGATACCCTCTTGGGAAATCGAGCTTCTTATTGTCCAACCACCATGGGGAATATACGTGCATACCCCCTACACCATCTTCATTGTATATTTTCCTATTCATTAAATCGGGAACAAACACCGATCTACTTACCCCGGTAGAATCATGCAGATATTTACCTACAATATCACTACTGTTCCCAAGTCCATTGGGGTTTTGTGTACTTTTAGAATTTAAAAGAATCCTTGCGGAACTGCAGGCAGATGCCGCCAAGACCACCACTTTTCCCTTTAGTTTATATTCTTTTCTATCTTCTTTGTTGATGTAGGAAACACCGGTTGCCCTGCCTTCGGCATCCGTAGTAACTTCCCGGACCATACAATTGACGAACAGATCTATTTGCCCCCCATTTTTCTGTGCCGGAAATATTAAGCAGGTACCGGAGGAAAAATCCGCATATACCTGGCATGCCCTTGAGCATTGTCCACAATAGAAACAAACGCCCCTATCGTTGTTTATTTTCTTCGTAAGCATGGACATCCGGGATGGGATCACGGGTATATTGGACTTTCTTGCTCCTTTGATATAAAAAAGTTCATGTAGCCTCGGTTTTGGGGGAGGTAGAAAAAACCCGTCGGGGTCGTTGGGCAAACCCTCGTTGGTTCCGAAAACCCCAATGAGCTTATCCACTTTATCATAATAGGGCCTTACGTCTTCATATCCAATGGGCCAATTATCACCAAGACCATCTTGATCTTTCCGCTTAAAGTCCTTTGGGCCAAATCTCAAGGATATTCTGCCCCAGTGGTTTGTACGCCCCCCTAGCATACGGGAACGGAACCACTGAAAATTACTGTTGCTTGTATTGGTATACGGTTCCCCTTCTATATCCCATCCGCCATAAGCACTGTCAAAATCCCCAAAATGCCGTACCGTGCTCGCTCCTCTTCTTGGAGATTCCCACGGCCATTTTAGCTGTGTCTGTTGTTTTGGGTCGGCCGGATCAAAAAACGGCCCTGCCTCTACCACTGCCACTTTCAATCCGGCGTCTGCCAAGATTTTAGTTGCCATTCCCCCGCCGGCGCCCGATCCAACTACAATGACATCGTATATCGTTGAAGATTCTATTATTTGCATAGTTTTTATTTAGTTGGTTTTCCCGTACAAAATCTTACAGATTCTTAATTTACGCCTTTTCTACAAATTCGAAAAATTTAACCCATACCACTTGGCTTGTCACCCATGTTAAACCATAAATAAAAGCTATTGCGTAATTTGCAGTAGTATATGGCGCCTTTGCACATTTTTTATTATAAAATTTTGAAAGTTATCCCCATGACATGTATCCAAAGATACCTTCCATTTATATACATATCACTGGTATTGTGTATGTTTGGTTCCTGTAAACCGGTTTCACCGGTAGTTCAAAAAGAAAGTACGTCCCATATCAAGACGACCAGCCCACATACACAGCAGTTATATAAACGAATACGATCAATAGCGAAAAAAGGTTATGCTTTTGGTCATCAGGATGCTACGGCATACGGTATACATTGGAAAAATGATGGCAATTTGTATAAGAGCGATGTTTATGATGTAGTAGGTGATTTTCCTGCCGTCCACGGTTTTGAAATTGGCCATATAGAATTGGGAAAAACACATAACCTGGATACCGTTTCTTTTTCCCTGATCCGATCCTTGATCAGAAAGGCCCATGATAAAGGGGCCATCATAACTATGAGTTGGCATCCCGATAATCCGGTTTCCAATAAAAGTGCCTGGAATACTAGAAAGGCCGTAAAACATATCCTTAAAGGCGGTAGATTACATAAAAAATACAGGCTATGGCTTTCCAAAGTAGCTGATTTTCTAAATGGATTAAAGGACCATCAAGGACAGCCGATCCCCATAGTTTTTAGACCTTTTCATGAGATGAACGGCAGCTGGTTTTGGTGGGGAAAAGCACGTTGTACCCCTATGGAGTATATACGATTATGGCAAGAAACCGTATCTATTTTAGCCAACGATTATAAGGTAAGTAATGTGTTGTATGCGTATTCCCCCAATACCTTCGATAGTAGGGAGGAGTATCTTACCTATTACCCGGGAGATACCTTTGTGGACATTTTGGGAGTGGATATCTACCAGCATTGGACCACCACAAATTTCGTAAAAAATCTGAACGAAAATATTCCCATACTTCGGGAAATCGCAAATGAAAAAAACAAACCATATGCATTGACCGAAGCTGGTCTTAACAAAATAAGGGTTACGGATTGGTGGACCCAGGTCATGGACAAACATATAGCGAACTCCGGTATAGCTTGGGCCTTGTTTTGGAGAAATGCCAGAAAGAGCCATCATTTTGCGCCCTACCCCGATCATAAAAGCAGTGCTGATTTCAAAAAGCTCAAAGCCTTGCCCCACGTACTCTTTTTAGAGGATATAAAAGGGGTAAAATAGCGGCAAACCGAACTGTATTGGGAATTAATCCGATTCTTGTTCCAAAAACCCCAGTATATAGGTTAATGGGGCATTCCAATTAAGACATATCTCATTACTGGCGTAACTGGGCTCCTGATCTACCCAAGATTTCATCGGAGGTGCATTACCGGGATAGACCGCCCCGCTGTTGGCATCTTGCATGCTGCTATTGGGACCACCGGAAAGCAAACCGGGCACCGGTGCTTTAATCGTATCTGCGGCACTCTGTCTATGATGGATGAACATTGGGGTTTTATCCCCATGACCAGTAAGATAACTGTACCCCAGGGCGTTATTTCCAAAAATATAGTCCGCTATTTGCTGTATGCCCTCCAAATATTCCGGTTTAGGTTCCAAGCGATAGGCTTGCGCCATAATCATGGCCGTATTTAACACATCGCCGTTAGACCCCCATTGAAAGTCATCCAAGGGCTGAAAGTAAGGGGTCTTTTTTGCCTTGGCGACTAGACTATCGGCAGATTCCAAAAGTCGATTTTTTAAATCATCGTATACACCGGGAGGGATGCCCTCTTTGTACCGTAGTAGTGAAAACACACCTAAAAATCGCATATAACTTGTCCAACCATCGCCCGGTTTATAGGTCAAGTCCAAAGCGTCCCTATGTAGTTTATCCAAATAGGATGTATCCCTTGTAGCAACATATAACTCGGCTCCCGCCCAAAAAAACTCATCTGAAAAATCAGTATCACCATACTGACCTGTCCGGATATCCGAAGGATTTTCAAATGCCACATTCGGATTTTCCATGGCCCATTCATACGCCTTCTTCGAGGCGCTCAAACATTGGAGGGCATATATGGAATCCGTCTTGTTAAAAACACGATAGGCTTTAGCGGCGGCGGCGGCAAAATCCAAAGTCGCAGCTGTTCCTTTTCCAATTATATAACGTTCCTTGATCGCCTTGTCGGGCATGATCATATCCTCAAAATCCTTGGTCGTAAGTTTATGGAACAACCCTCCATCCGTGTCCTGCATGGTCAACACCCAATCCATTTCATATTTTAGTTCATCCAAATAGTCACTTTTCCCATTCCCACTTTCCGGAATATTCAAAATCCCATCATCGATTATCCCAGGGTATTCTTCCTGCAATAGGAAAAACTGACCAAGCGGAAAGCTCGCGTTCAAAACGTACTTACCATAGTCCCCGGCATCGTACCATCCTTTTGGAGAGGCCTTAAAACCTACTTTCTTTCCGCTAGAGGGGTGAAAACGAACACTATCGTCCGAGTGTCCCCTTGCTCTGTGCCATTTTCCCGCATATTTTTCTTCCAAGGGCATACTCGCTCTCTGATAATACAATGCTTTGATAGAAGCTACAAAAGCAGTATGTAAAACATTTTTCCTGATTTCAAAAGGATAGGAATGTCCAAAATCATCCAATAGCAGTTGATAATTTCCTTCTTCGGTCACTTCGCTAAAATCGGCTATCCGTACCTGTTCCCCGGATAAGTCCCAATTCATTTTTTTGGAAAGGCTCCCGCTAAAAACTATCTTCTTCTTATCGATATCCATTACCTTAAAATCTGTTAGCGTCCCATTTTCGACGATAACGGCTTTTTTCGTCGCATTGGGGTAGTATCCTAGCTGATTTAATCGTATTTGTTCACTGTGGCCAACATTCAATGAGGGTAATGTTTCTTTACATCCCAGAAGAACAATTACAATCATTGCACAGATCAGATATCCCTTTTTTTTCATAGCTTTTGTATTCAACGGTCTAATTGACCTATGATTATTCCCGTTTTTGTTCCTTAAACCATTCATAGAGTTCGTCGGTATTATAGGCCCTGGTCCATGAATTATGCCCCAGATCCCTATATTTCGTAAACCGCACATCATACCCCATTTCCTTTAACCGGGCTACCATTTCTTCCGATTCGGATATGGGGATGGATTTGTCTTTTTCTCCATGAAAGACCCATATGGGCATTTTCCGATCTATCCATGCGGCATACGGTACGGGTGCCATACCACAGACAACGGCCAAAGCCGCAAATTTTTCAGGATACTGTACGGCCAGTTCCCAAGCGGCCCCTCCTCCTCTACTTAGACCTGTGAGATATATACGTTTTTTGTCCACACGATTATGTGCCACAATGGTATCCAACAATTGCATCACCGCCCTGGTATTCCACCATTTTTTTTCGTGTGGATGTTGTGGAGCCAGTATCAAAAAAGGAAATTGCTTTCCGTCAGCTATCAATTTTGGTGGTCCGCTCGATTTAATTTTCGATAAACTATCACCAGCATCCCCACCGCCATGCAAGAACAGCAGCAATCCAAAGTTTTTATTTTTATGGTCTTCGTAATCCTGTGGAAAATATAGATAATACCTTAGTTTCTCTATGGAAACGGTTTTGACCTCATCCTCTATTAGGTGCGTCTGCGCACTACAGTTATTCAATAAAAAAGAACATATTATTATCGATAGTAAATAGTATACCCGTAACTTCATTCCGGTCAAGTTATCGTATTTTATTGAGAATATAAAATAACCATGTATCGATAAACGATTATGTTATTGAATTGTAAAAGATACACAACTTCTTTAATCCATATTCCTATAAATGGGGTCTTCTTTTATAAACTTTTCTATAGTTTCCGGATTCATGTATCGTTGATCTATAGGGGCATTCTTTTGGGGCAGCGGATTATCCGCTCCTCTCCATACCGTTATGTTCAACACCTTTCTTACATAAGCGCTCCAATCGTATAATTGATAGCCAAGACCATGCGCTATACAAATACGATCGGTATTGAATTCAAATGCATCGGTATTTTTGGATTTGAGCAATTTAAAGGACAACCCTATAAGCTGAAAAGTGCTTTTGGTATTATATTCCGCCGTATGTCCCAATTCATGCCCCAATACACCTATTTGGGCATTGTAAGGAAGATTAAAAAACAAAATAGGGGACAGCTGCTCATTAGACTTGGTACTTATCGTAATCACATATGTACGATTTTTCTTTTTCTTGAATACACTCCATATTTGAGGTCTAGAGGCCAAAGGTGTTTTCCTCTTCCGTAATCTAAACACCACTTTTGCAGGCTTCAATTCCGGATAAAAAGATAGCGCTGTCAATGCTTGATTTCTTATTTCCTTAGGTATTTTTTTATTCGTTCCATACTTGGCATACCTTACGGAATCATGGTCCTCCGCTTTAAAGAAAGCTACCGGAAGTTGGGTGTAAGCGATGGCCGTCCAAAAGAAAGTAAACAGCATTGCGAAAAAAAAATTGAAATCGCCTGGCTGTATTTTCATGCGGCTAAGGGATTTACAGGGAAAATAGATATTGAATGGATATACTGGCTATGAAGTCCTGTGCTACATCGTCCCCGTTGGTGATTACATTTATTTCCCGGCCAAAACCAGCTGTAATACCAAGCTGTGAAGACGTGTTTTTAATATTAAAAAAATAACCTGCTTCCAACCACGGTTGTAAGACCAAAGTATAGGTTGTGCCCTCCCTTGGAGCCGCCGTATTGATGTCGTCTCGCCAATCTATCCACAGATTCCATAGGTCCGTGTTGAAGCCGGCCACTATTTTTCCTTTTTTTAGGGGAAAGTGTTTGCGATAACCAAACGACCCTCCAAATCCGGCACCCTCCTCTTCATCATTTTCATCGCTAAAATCCTGTCTATCTGTAAAATTACCACCTAAACGAAATACCACAGAGGACCTCTCGGAGAGGTAGTGCTCGGCATTTAGGGTAGGGATAATACCGGCCGGATATACTTGTAGGGATATACCTAAATCCGTTGTTTTGTCCTGTATATCCTGCGCACAAAGATGAAAAAAACATAAAAAGTATAACATAGAAAACAAAGTCGCCGGTTTTTTTAGCATATCAAATTACCTTTAGTTGTTCTTCCAATTCTTTGTTGGCCCGTAACATGGCCCTTCCATCTTTAAAACTTAAATAATGATGACCCTTCCTATTATTTATAGCACTTATACTATACAATAATTTCCAATGTTTAAAAATTTCCTTCCATGCGTAGAACAAGGAATGACCGGGATCATAGATATGTGTAGGTTCGCTACCGGCACCATTGACCTCTATAATGCTAAAATTCTCACCTTGGGACAATTCCTCAAAGTTATTGTACAAAATATCCAAACGTCCAAAATAAAAATCAGGTATCTGTTTACAGATGCTATCTATGGTCTCTAAAAGTGCTTCGTTCCGTCGATGTGATTCATCAATGAACTTAGCACCCCGGGTATGACTGCCGTAGGGCACCAAGATAAACTTTTCATCCTTGGGCAAAACACCTTGTAAAACACCCTCTCCATGTTTACGAATCAACTCTGACAATTGAAAATAACTCCTTGGATTTTGCTTGATCAATTCTTTTATGGATCGTTTACCATCCCCTGTAACGGACAAAAATTCCTTGGAAACAATACCTGTTATCCTACCTTTCTTTTCCCCGGGCAGCCGCACGTAAAAAATACCCACTTCGTTTGGATAAGGAATAAGGTCCTGTATTAAAAAATCATCGGAAATCTTGTTAATATAAGTTTGAAGTTCCTTCTCGTTTTTTATTTTATCAACGGCAAAGGCCTTTAGCCCAATATCTGGCTTTGCGATCATAGGATATCGGATACCTGCTTCCTTAATTTCATTAAGAACGGTATCCAAAGGAGTCTGTTTCGGTATAAGAATTGTTTTGGGAATATATTGTGATGGAATTATATCGTAGATCTCTTTTTTGGACTCCATGGCCATACCTCCGTTTTTGATGGAAGGATTGGCTGCACTAAAAAAGAAAAATGATTTAGCCTTAATGGCGTAATACAACCAAACAGGAAATATGGGGTAATAGATAAGCTCCATGGGCCAATATTCCCAATGTGACAACTTGTGTATTTTTGATTGTATATAATTCACTACGATTTATTGGAAACCTGGTTTGTAGCCATAGAAATAAAATATTCCTTATCGCCTAACAAATCCAAATGATTTAATCCTATTTCATCCTTGTAAACAATGGCCTGTGTAATACTTAAGGTTTTCAATGTATTTTTCCTATTGATTACAAAACCGTTCTCATCATCCTTGTTATTGTTGGAATGAAAATCAATGATATTCCTAGCATTGATTACATTTTCACTGTCCAAAAACTCATGGAACAATTTTTTCCGAACCTCCATGACCTTCGCCGTGTACAAGGTTGCGGAAGACCATATATAACTTTCATTTTTAGCGAGTTCCTTATGATGTTTGACATCGCCATCCCAACGAAATTCAGTCAATTTCGTAGTTTCGAACAATACCAAGGTAAAAGGCTCAATATGGGTTAGATCTATGGTTTCCAAATAAAAGGAAGGTGAACTTGCACTAACGATATCCAGTAAGATCAAACCTCTACTCTTGGCATACGTTCCGGTTGGGATATGTTTTTCAAATGCTCCATTGAGCAAAACACCTACAACACCGTTATCATTTATAGCGAACCAAGTTCCGCCAGCTTTGGGATCTTTTGGGTATATAAGCTTAGTGTCATTTATGATTTCTTCAACAGGCTCATATAACACACTACGGGAAACATCCTCGTCCCTATTGGAAGTTATAAAGAATTGATCGCCCTTGGAAAGAAAACTTACTGTG
>JBCBZE010000028.1:0-18273 GCA_039815505.1 Bacteroidota bacterium
GATTTAGACAATGGCACGTATGAGATAGCGCGGAGGGATACCTTGGAAAAGGAAACGGTAAAAATGGAAGAAGTCGTAAACAAGATTGAATTTCTTTTGGATGATATGCAGCAAAGTATATACGCCAAAGCTTTACAGTATAGGAAGGATCATATTACGCAAGTGAATTCCTATGATGAGTTCAAGGCCGTTTTAGAAGGTAAAGGAGGCTTTATTTCCGCCCACTGGGACGGAACTGCCGAAACGGAAGAACGGATCAAGGAAGAAACCAAGGCAACTATTCGTTGTATTCCTATAGATGTAAAACATGAAATGGGTAGCTGTATGGTGACCGGAAAACAATCACCTTATCGGGTGTTGTTTGCCAAGGCCTATTAAAAGATATCAAAAAAAAATATTTAGGTGTTGCGATAGTAAAAAATAATTGTATTTTTGCATCCGCAATTATGCGAAGTATTGGCCCGTTCGTCTAGGGGTTAGGACGCCAGGTTTTCATCCTGGTAACAGGGGTTCGATTCCCCTACGGGCTACGAAAAGAAGTGCAAAATATGAGTTTTATTAAGGAACCCATACTTTCCACTGTAAGGTTCTAGCTTTTAATGGCCCGTTCGTCTAGGGGTTAGGACGCCAGGTTTTCATCCTGGTAACAGGGGTTCGATTCCCCTACGGGCTACCAATAAAACGCCTGTATAGGTTTATATAAAACATAATAAGAAGATAGTAAAATGGCAAATCATAAGTCGGCATTAAAAAGAATCAGAAGGAATGAGGCAGTGCGCTTACGCAATAGATACCAGCATAAGACCACACGTAACGCTATTAAAAAATTACGTTCCGAAGAGGATAAGAAAAAGGCGCAGACTTTGCTGCCCTCAGTAGTAAGCATGATTGATAAGTTGGCCAAACGAAATATAATACATGCCAATAAAGCTGCTAATCTCAAAAGTAAGTTGATGAAGCAGGTTGCTTCGTTGTAGACTAATTCAATTAAAGAATAAAGCGCCCTTAGTGATAAGGGCGCTTTTTACTTTTAAGGATTACTATATTATAGGAATCTAACCGTTGAATGGATGAGCTTTTATTACCTCTACGGTAATGTCTTCATGAGCTAGTGGGTATTGCTCTCCTGTAACTAGATTAAAGAAATGTACGGACGACTCTCTTTTAATTTTGTTCTTTAGCATATCCATATCTATTTCACCCCCTTCTTGCCTCCATATAAAACAGGAGTGTTCCTCGATCAAGATAGTTTTATGAGTGGCCTTGTATTCTGCAATATAGGTAGTCATTTTGGTCAATTTGGTTCTATGAAGGACTATGAATCCATCACGTTTCCTTGGTTAATGGAAACTGTTCTCAAAAATAACGGTTTTTACTTTTTTTTCTTGTATCCAGATAAAGGATAATTTAAACTTTTTTGTCGCTTCCATATCTGTCATTTACAAGTTTTGGTTTACCCAAAAAATACTTGGTGTAAATATCTTCCCGGCGCAAGGGTAAATCCCCCGGCAATTAATATAGCCCCAATATACAGCATAATCATTTTTATCTTATGGCGTCGCACATTGCCTTTTTTTATCGCCCAAATTGCCGTGGGGACGGAGTAGAGGGTAAGAAGACTAAAGGAATGTATCCAACCAAAATGGCCAAGGAATTGGGACCCTACCTGGGCCGGTAAAAATAAACTTACCAAAGCAGTGAAGAACATTAAGCCCATGTAGACTTTTCCGATACCTCTGTGGTTTTTAGTGCCTTTGGTTGCAAATAGGAGGTAGGCGCCTATAAAAATACAGGGTACAACTGTGATGAGGTGAACATACATTAAAATGGTATAAGTGGTCATGTCTCTTAGTTTTGGCTAAAATCCAATATTAACCAGAAATAAACTAAATTAAAAGGATGAATTGTAATTTCTGTGGTCTTAAATGAAAGGTGGTGGGATAATCACGTAGTTAACCGTCTTCGCATGCGTATAAACCCAATAATGAAACAACTATACATGATGATGATCAGTGTTAAATGTATTTTTCGTAAATGTATATATTCGCTTAACCCATTGATGGCATTAAAATACCTATGAACCTTGATAGGAAGATAACCCATATAAAAAGTAAATAACCCTAGGCTTAACCAAAACAGTAAGTCTTTGTTTATGGAAAAAACCCTAGCCGGATCCCTTAATTGAACAAAGTAGGAAAAAGAACAGCATATGAGCATTAATCCTCCAAAAACATATGTGTATGTCTGCGCCTCTTTTATGAAATCATAAAAGAATGGGTTTATGAACGCCACCCCTAGAAAAAGGATACTACCGTACCCAATAATTTTTTTGATTTTCCGGTTTTCAATATAGAATCGGAACACGTAAAAGAAATACAGATAAAAGATGATACTATAAATATTATATATGACCATATTATAGTATGAATATTGCTTTCCTGCAAATAAGCTAAAATGCTCATTTTTTAAAATGATGATACCTAAAAGCTCATTGAAAAATGTATAAGCAAATAAGATGGGCAGATATTTTAATGGCGTGTTGAAGTATTTACGATATCTGTATAATGACAAAAGTGCCGCTATACCATATAGCGGCACAAATGAATTTTCTAAAATCACATTTAAAAAATCCAAGTCTTATAGTATTTAATTTTCATTGTAGTTTATTGTTGGTGCGGCGGCGGCGCAGATCCTCCCTCGTTCATAATCAAACTTTGATCATCGAACATTATCATGGGCGAATTTGGGTTTGCACCAAAAACCGGTCCGAAAGTGGCATAGGCCTTGGTGTCTTTTTCTTGAATGCCACCTATCCCTTTTGTTCCATATTCGCGTAAATCAGCCCTTAACAATACCGGTATTTTCTTGCCTTCTTGAACGTCCCGGGTAAAAAACCCAAAGTCTTGTTCACCTTTTTTCAAGGTAGGCATTATAAAAATGGAATTCTGTCTTGGATGCTTTACCGGATTGCCATCCCTAAATTTTTCATCATCTGGATAGTTAGAGAAATAGAACCGTAATGTGGAAATTTCAACATCGGCTTTCTCCGCTTCTTGCTCTATAAAAGTCATGTATTGCTTTATGGTCTTGTAATCATAATATACATAACGGGCTACATCGAACGTATCCTTACTTTTATGGGCCATGTTGATAGAATCTTCATAATGCCTTATAAGCGGTTTTCTACGTTTGGTGTAATTATCATAAAACTGCCTGGCCTCACTAACGTCAATAATCTGTTCCGGAGCCTCCACTATTTCCCGATCGTCCTTCGGTTCCTCTTTTTTAACTTCCCCACAAGCTGTAAGGCCCAGCAAGATTATTGAAACAAACAGTTTCCCCAAAAGTGAACTTTTCTTAACATTTTTCATTGGTGCGAATTTTAATGGTTTTTAAAGTGTTGTATTCATCTTTGCGGGGGACGCTTTTCTTTCATAAAAATAACAATATTCTAACCATTTTAACAAAAAATGAAACCTATTCGTCATAATACTCTTTATAAAAAGAAAACCCCATCAGCCATCGCCGAGGGGTTTTCTTTACATTAAATAAGGTTTAACGTTTATTGACTCATGGTCATCAAGAACTCTTCGTTGTTTTTTGTTTGTTTAATACGTTGCTCCATAAACTCCATGGCTTCTACCGGGTTCATATCTGCCAAGTATTTGCGCATGATCCACATACGCTGTATCGTATTTTCATCTAACAGAAGATCATCCCTTCGCGTACTGGAAGAGGTTAAATCAATTGCTGGGAATATGCGTCTGTTACTTATTTTTCTGTCTAATTGTAGTTCCATATTACCGGTTCCCTTGAATTCCTCAAAAATTACCTCGTCCATTTTGGAACCGGTTTCGGTCAAGGCCGTGGCAATAATGGATAGGGATCCGCCATTTTCTATGTTACGTGCAGCACCAAAGAATCGTTTGGGTTTGTGCAGTGCATTGGCATCCACACCACCACTCAACACTTTACCAGAAGCTGGTTGTACCGTATTGTAGGCTCTTGCCAAACGGGTAATGGAATCCAAAAGGATCACTACATCATGACCGCATTCTACCAAGCGCTTTGCCTTTTCCAATACAATATTCGCAACACGTACATGTTCGGTCGCTTCCTTGTCAAAGGTAGAGGCAATAACTTCGCCCCGCACGTTACGTTGCATATCCGTAACCTCCTCCGGGCGCTCATCTATCAATAAAACAATTTGATAAACTTCAGGATGATTTGCCGCTATTGCATTGGCAATATCCTTTAAGAGCATGGTCTTACCCGTTTTGGGTTGGGATACGATCATACCACGTTGCCCTTTCCCAATAGGGGAAAACAAATCCATGATGCGTGTAGAGATAGTGCTTTGCCGTTCCGCGATATTAAATTTTTCGTCAGGGAACAATGGGGTTAGGTGTTCAAAAGATACCCTATCCCTTACCACTTGTGGGTCAAGACCATTAATTTTATTTACCTTAATTAACGGAAAATATTTTTCTCCCTCTTTAGGCGGACGCACATTTCCCAAAACAGTATCCCCGGTTTTCAACCCAAATAACCTAATCTGTGATTGCGAAACATAAATATCATCTGGAGATGATAGATAGTTATAATCGGAAGATCTTAGAAAACCATAACCATCCTGCATTATGTCTAAAACACCTTCACTTTCGATAATACTATCGAACTCAAATTCTGGCTGTTTATACTTGTTTTTTAGATCTTTATCAAAATTGCTGTTTTTCTTGTCCTGCCCATTGTTATGATGATGCGTGGGCTTTTTAGGATTTTGCCCCTTATGCTGCGAGGTATTTTTTTGGTGCTCTTTTTTAGGATGTCCATTGCTTGGACCACGTTGATGTTGTTGAGGTTTGCGCTCTTCTTTGACAGGAGCTTTGGTCGGTGCATTTTCCACTGGTTTCTTATCAGAACCTAATTTGGGTTCCGAACCAGACGTTTTTTCTTTTACTACCCTCTCCCTTTTTGGCTTAGGTTTCGGTTTTTCCTCCGCCGGTTTACTTAAGGCCTTTGGGTTAGAGGCTTGTACATCTAGGATTTGATAAACCAAATCTAGTTTTTTTAGCGCCTTGAATTTGGGTACGTTAAGTCCTTTGGCAATTTCTTGAAGCTCGGGAAGCTTCTTTGATTTTAAATCTGAAATTTCAAACATTAAGTGTTGAATAAGTTATACTTGTCTTGATAATTATGAAGTGTATTGTTATTTGGGTATTACTTGGGAAAGATCGTCCCTTTGGTAAGTGCTATAACTAATAACGAAACAATATTACAAATTATTTTCAATATTTCACTTATAATTTTCAAAAAGACGCTTATTTTTGCACATTCAATGCAGTATAAGTAATGATCCAAAGAATTCAGACGGTTTATTTGTTTCTGGTAATAGGTGTAGCCGGTCTGGCGCCTTTATGGGCAAGCCTTTGGTCCACTGCTGAAGGAAAGGCCGTTTTTGCACATAATGAACCCATGGTTTCCATTCTTTTTTACGGGTCGGCCGCCTTGGCCCTCATTGCAATTTCATTGTTCAAGAAAAGACAAAATCAGTTCGTTGTGAACCGATTGAATATGATATTGAATCTTTTTTTACTAGGATTTTTCGTTTACCGATCGCTAAACTTATCCGGAGAAAACACTATTTCTGAGAAGGGTATTGGGATGCTCATTCCTGTATTTTCTATCGTTTTTTTAGCTCTGGCCAACAGGGCAATAAAGAAGGATGAAGATCTTGTAAAATCTGTTGATCGCTTACGTTAAGCCTAACATCTTAGTAGTATTAGTGCGTTAAACCCAGGGGTTGTTCCCTGGGTTTTTTGCATATATATGGTAAATTTTAACTAGGATCTTATTAGTTCACCTCCATAATACTCTCTGGAGTAAACCCATTATTGAAACTAATGTTGGTCAAGGTCTGTACCAAACTTGGTTCTTCTCCATACGCCCCTTTTTCGTCCGGTAAAAAGTAAGTGCGTTTTGTTGCCAATAGCTGTCCTTCCACATTCTCATATTCATAGTCTGCAATGAGAAGGGGCTCATTTACCCCTAAGAAAGGTAATGAAAAATAAAAACGATCTATAAGTTTGGTCTCCGGATTTACATAAAGAATATAGATATCGTTTTGCTCCTTACCGGTAATTTCCGGGTCATATGTGACGTTAATCTTATCGTAGGTCTTTCCATTGTACTCTTCCTGTCCAATGTAAGACGCAATGGTACCCGTGTCATTTAGTTTATAGGGCATTACAAACCAAAAGTAATTGGCTCTTCGCAAGAAGTCTCCCGCTCCCAAGACCTGTGGGTCTTCAACTTTTTGCCCCTTGTGCATAACAACGGTTTCCTTACCGTTGAAATATTGAACCACTTCACCTTCGGTACCCGGCATTACGTTTATCTCATGCCTATCGTATTTTCCAAAAGAAGCTTCGGTATCAAAAACATAACGTTCTGTGGAAATGTCCGCTTTGCCATCCGCGGAAACATAATTATAGGTATACTGCACATCTGCCTTTTTCCAAAGGTCGCCCCAACCGCCATGGGCATACTCAATAGCTGCTAAAATAGTTTGTGGTTCATCGGTATTATAAGCCGGTTCGCTAGATACAACTTGGATCGTCCCTGGTTCTTCTACCTCGACGGTCTTGGTCTGTTGCTTGCAAGAAGCCAATGCCAGTAAAATACTGAATGTTAATAGTGTTGTTGATTTTTTAATTTTCATGATGTGTTTGTTTTATGTGCTTCGTTAGACGAAAATTTTCAATTTTCTTACACCCATACCACGAAATTTGTAGATGCCCTATATAATCTAAAATGTAGGTTAACGCTTCCCTAATTCGATGATTTCCAAATCTTTTATTTCTTCATCGTTTATAACGAATCTAAGCATGGTCCTTACCTGATGAAATCCATGTTTGCCACAGGCACCGGGATTCATATGTAAAAGCCCTAATTTTTTGTCCCACATTACTTTAAGGATATGGGAGTGTCCGCAAATGAATAATTTAGGGGGATTTTGTCTGATTTCTTCCCGAACACGCTGGTTATATTTATGGGGATAGCCCCCTATATGGGTTATCCATACATCCACACCCTCACATAGAAAACGGTTGTTCAATGGAAATTCTTTTTGAATGATATGGTCATCAATATTACCATGGACCCCTCTAACGGGTTTTAGGTCGGCAAGAGCATCCGTAACCGCTAATTGTCCGATATCTCCGGCATGCCATATCTCATCAGCCTGTTCTGCGTACTTTAGAATGGCATTATCTATATGGCCATGGGTATCGGAAAGGAGCAAAATGCGGGTCATAAAACTTAAAATATGCTTAAATCTAATAGGAATCCATCCGTTTTCTGAAGGATTAAGGTATCTTTAAGCGCTACAAAAATAGGGTATTCACTTGAGATATTTCATCGCTTTTTCTTACTTTGGCAAGTCGTACCATGGATGGCAAAATCAGCCTAATGCCATATCCGTACAGCAAGTTATGGAAAAGGCATTTTCGACTCTTTTACGACAACCCATTACCATGGTGGGAGCAGGTAGGACGGATGCCGGAGTGCACGCCAGGCAAATGTTTGCCCATTTTGATTTTGAAGAAATAGACGATTTGGAGGATTTGGTATACCGGCTCAATGCATTTTTACCCAAGGACATTGCCATATGTCAAATTTACAAGGTATCGGATAATGCCCATGCCCGTTTCGATGCCATGGAGCGTACCTATGAATATTGGATCGTTAAGGAGAAAAACCCTTTTTACAAGGACGCTGCCTATCATGTAAAATATCGGTTGGATATATCGGCAATGAACAAAGCTGCCATGATTTTATTGAAGTACAACGATTTTGAATGTTTTTCAAAATCCAATACCGATGTCAAGACCTTTTTATGTAAGATCAAGAAAGCCGTTTGGAATGAAGAGGGGGATAAATTGGTGTTTACCATAACGGCAGATCGCTTTCTTAGGAATATGGTACGCGCTATCGTCGGAACCCTTTTGGAAATTGGTTCGGGAAAATCTACGGTAGATGATATAAGAAAGGTCATTGAAAGCAAGGATAGGGGTATGGCAGGTGCATCGGTACCGGCAAAAGGCTTATATTTAACAAGGGTTTTATACCCTGGAAATGGTAATGAAACAAATGGATAAAGATACAGGCAAAGCTTTTGATTTTAGGTTGTTCAAACGATTGATCGCCCATACAAAGCCGTATAGATTAACATTTTATGGCGTGGCATTGGCAGCTATCCTGGTATCCGCTTTTGCCGTCCTTACGCCAATTATTGTTGGGGACATCGTTGACGGGGCCATTAAGCAAAAAAATGCGGAACGATTGTTATTTCTCATCATTGCTATGCTCGCCGTATTGATCGGACAGGTGGTAAGTCAACTCTCCTTTAACTACTATGCCAATTGGTTGGGAGAATCCGTCATAAAGGATGTTAGAATAGACCTTTTTCAACGTATGATGGGTTTCCGGATGAAATATTTTGATACCTCCTCTATTGGGGTTCTAGTGACTAGGGCGGTTTCGGATATGCAACGTATAGGCGAGATATTCAGCCAAGGCTTTTTTGTAATCGTTGCCGATTTATTAAAAATGATGGTGGCCGCAATAGTTATGTTGGTCATCAACTGGAAGTTGGCCTTAATCGTTTTTGCGGTATTACCCATTATTCTATATGCCACCCGTTTATTTCAGCAGGCTATGAAGGTGGCTTTCATAGAGGTAAGGGCACAAGTCTCCAATTTAAATTCTTTTGTACAGGAACGTATTACGGGAATGAAAATCGTTCAATTGTTTACCCGGGAGCCCATGGAAAGTGAAAAATTTCGCGAGATCAATGAAAAACATCAGAATGCATGGATAAAAACGGTTTGGTACAATTCCATTTTCTTTCCCATTGCCGAGATCGTTACTTCCATTACCGTAGGATTGATAGTTTGGTACGGGGGTCTCCAAAACGTTAGCAATATCGGTGCTGATGAGTATGGTACTGTATTTACTTTTATTTTGCTCATAGATTTGTTGTTTAGACCGTTACGTCAGATAGCAGATAAATTCAATACGCTGCAAATGGGTATGGTTGCCGCCAATAGGGTTTTTAAGATTTTGGATACCGATAGCCATATCGAAGATGTAGGAACCATAGTTAATAACGGGATTCAAGGCGACATTCAATTTTCCAACGTACGTTTTGGGTATGTACAGGACGAAGAAGTATTGCACGGTATTTCCTTTGAAGTAAAGAAAGGGGAGACCATAGCCATTGTGGGTGCTACCGGTGCAGGTAAATCTACCATAATTAATCTGCTGAACCGGTTTTATGAAATAAACTCCGGGACCATTTTGGTGGATGGAGTGGATATTAAGGATTACAAGCTATCTTCCTTACGTTCCGGTATTGCGGTGGTACTTCAAGATGTTTTCTTGTTTGCGGATACCATAGCCAATAATATTTCCTTAAAAGAGGAATCCATTACTATGGAGGCCATTGAAAAAGCGGCAAAACAGATAGGGGTTCACGAGTTTATTACGAGCTTGCCGGAAGGATATCGATACAATGTTAAGGAACGTGGTACAATGCTTTCCAGTGGCCAACGCCAACTGATTGCTTTTTTAAGAGCCTATGTTAGCAACCCTAGTATTTTGATATTGGACGAGGCCACATCCTCTGTAGATACCTATTCCGAACAACTAATACAAAAAGCCACAGAAAAAATTACCGAAGGTAGAACATCTATTGTGATTGCCCATCGCTTGGCCACTATTAAGAAGGCTGATAAAATTTTGGTGATGGATGCAGGAAACATCGTTGAGACCGGAACGCATAAGGAGTTACTAAAACGTGGGGGGTATTATAGCAATTTGTACGAAGCTCAATTTATGGCGGAGGAAGTGGCGTAATTACTTTTGCAATATCGGCCTTATAGGGAAAGACTCAAATTAAATCTTCCTTCAACATACCTATGAGTTCAGTATGACCATTGAACAACACAAATTCCCCGTTCTTGATATAAGAAATAGATCCGGTTTCCTCGCTTACCACCAGGGCAAGTGCGTCCGTTTTCTCCGTAATGCCAACAGCTGCCCTATGACGCAGCCCAAATCTAAGTGGAATGTTCCTGTCATTGGACACGGGCAGAATTACCCGGGTAGCAACTACGAAGTTATTCTCTATTATTGCGGCCCCATCATGTAGGGGACTGTTCTTATAAAAAATACTTTCCAAAATGGGTTGTGTAATCTCTATGTTCATTTTATCACCTGAAGATTTAATGAAATCGAGCGAATTATTTCGCTCTATTACAAGGAGTACTCCGGTTTTGGTAGAGCTCATTTTTTCACAAGCCTTTATGATGGCTTCCACATTGGTTTCTGTGGTAATCCCTTCCTGTTTTAAAAATTTAAAATGTCTTATTAGGCTCCTCCTCTTTGCGAAATTGGTAGATCCTATCATCAGCAAGAATTTTCTTATTTCTTGTTGAAAAACTATAATTAAGGCAATTAGCCCTACCTGCATGAATCCGCCCACGACACTGCTGATCATTTTCATATCCAACAATTCCGTAAGTTTCCAAAATGCCCAAACAATTACAATTCCAATAAAAATATTGATGGCGACGGTTCCCCGTACAAGTTTATAGATATAGTAAAGGAGCACCGCGACCATAATGATATCTATAATATCCGTAATTCTAAAATCGAGAAAATTTAAAAAATCCAATCCTTGCGGTTTTTGTAAATTTAGGAAATATGCATAAATAAAATCACATATTCCCAGGCTTTAATTCTTGAATCAGACGTACGCATTCCATAGCCTCTTTAACATCGTGTACCCTTAAAATCGATGCTCCTCTATCCAAGGCGTACATATGTAACGCCGTTGTACCATTCAATGTTCTCTTGGCCTCGGTATCCAGTATTTTATAAATCATCGACTTTCTACTCAACCCCACCAATATAGGAAGTTCAAATGTTTGGAATAGATTTAGCTGGCTAAGTAATTCATAATTCTGGTGTACTTCTTTTGCAAAACCAAAGCCAGGATCAAGAATAACATCATTGATTCCCAGTGCCCTGGCGGACGCTATTTTTTCAGAAAAGTAAAAGAGAATGTCCCCTACTAAATTTTTATAGCTTACGTTCTCCTGCATTGTTTGTGGGGTCCCCTTCATATGCATCATAACATATGGAACCTTATGCTTGGCAATAGTATGGAACATATCCCCATCTAAATTCCCTGCCGATATGTCATTGATCAAGGCTGCACCGTTCATAAGACATTTTTCCGCTACGACACTTCTAAAGGTGTCAATGGACAATAGTATGTTGGGAAATTCCTTTAGGAGTAGATCAATCACCGGTAGCATCCGCCCTAGCTCTTCATCTTCGTTCACATATTTTGCTCCGGGCCTAGAACTGTATGCGCCTACATCTATAAATGTAGCCCCTTCTTTTAACATTTTTTCAACCTGATAGAGAATTGCCCGTTCGTCCCTATATTTGCCACCATCAAAAAAGGAATCGGGTGTAACGTTTAAAATACCCATTACCTTGGGGATACTCAGGTCTACCAAATTTCCTTTGCAATTAATGGTCATAACGATGATATTGAAAAGAAAGTCTGCCGTAACCCTTTATAAAAAACAAGTTTAGACCACTAACTTTGAATAGTTAAAAATTTTAAGCGAAATTTACGCAAATTACAAAGAATTCATGCAGCAAACCTCCGAACAGTATAATGCGATCATAAAAATTTGTCGGGATTTATTTTTAAAGAAGATGAAGGATTATGGCAGTGCATGGCGTATTCTAAGACTTCCATCCCTCACTGATCAAATATACATTAAAGCACAGCGCATACGAAGCTTACAAGAGAACAGTGTGCGAAAAGTCGATGAGGATGAAGTGGGGGAGTTTATCGGTATCGTTAATTATGCCATAATGGCTTTGATACAGCTGGAAAAAGGAATTGCGGAACAGCCGGATATCTCTTCCAGCGAGGCGCTGGAATTGTATGATAAACAGGTAATGATCACCAAAAAACTTATGGAGGATAAAAACCATGATTACGGTGAAGCATGGCGCGATATGCGCGTGAGTTCCTTAACGGATTTGATCATTCAAAAACTGCTTAGGGTTAAACAGATAGAGGACAATAAGGGAAAAACGTTGGTAAGTGAAGGTACGGATGCCAATTATCAAGACATGATCAATTACTCAATTTTTGCCATGATACACATGAATTCAAATACGAAGTAATATGAAGATACTTGTTGGGATTTCAAGAATTTTTGTCGGCATCTTATTTATTATCAGCGGATTTATAAAACTTAACGACCCGGTCGGGTTTTCTTTTAAGCTAGAGGAATATTTTAGCCAAGGGGTTTTAGATCTTCCCATTTTTATGCCCTATGCTTTGAACATTGCTATTTTTGTGGTGATTTTGGAAGTGTTGTTGGGCGTAATGCTCCTAGTAGGTTTTAGAATAAAATTTACCTTATGGAGCTTGTTGGGGATGATTGTTTTTTTTACTTTCCTCACTTTTTATTCAGCTTATTTTAATAAGGTAACGGATTGTGGATGTTTTGGGGATGCCATAAAATTAACTCCCTGGGAGTCGTTTACGAAAGACGTTGTTTTATTGGTGCTGATTATTATTCTGTTGATTGGCAGAAAGCATATAAAATCAATTTTTGGGCCTAAGACCAAACGGATCATAACGTTAATAGCCTTGATTTTGTGCGGTGTTTTTGCATATTACGTTCTTAATCATTTACCGCTCATAGATTTTAGACCTTATAAAATCGGAGCTAATATCGAGGAAGGTATGACGGTTCCGGAGAATGCACCAAAGGCCATTTTTGAATATGCGTGGAGATTTAAGGTGGGCAATGAAGAAAAAATTATAGTTACCAACGGGGATTATCCATCTGTTGAGGGTGAGTTCATCGATGTGGAAACCAAAGAAATACAAAAGGGATATGAACCTCCCATTCATGATTTTACCATTGAACAAAATGGAGAGGATTTCACCTCTTTTTACCTGCAAAAGGATAAATTGATGATTGTTGTGGCCTATGATCTTGCAAAGAGTAATTATGATTATTTTGAGGAGATCGGCAAAATAACCCTCAAAGCACTTAAAAAAGATTATAAAGTAATTGGGCTATCGGCTTCTGGAAGTGACCTTACCTCTTCCATAAGTAATACATATAATTTCAACTTTGTTTTTTATTTCACCGATGAGACCACCTTAAAAACCATTACCCGTTCCAATCCAAGCATTTTGGTCTTGGAAAAGGGGACTATAGTGCAAAAGCTGCATTATAACGATTTGGAAGATGTAAACCTAGATTAAGAACACTAAACAACATATAATGAGAAGTAAAATAGTAGCCGGAAATTGGAAGATGAACAAAAACCATTTGGAAACGGAGAGCTTGTTGACCGAACTTTCAGCGAAATTGCCGGACACCGGGGCCGAAGTAATGGTGGCACCCACCTATGTAAATCTTACAGGAGCTTTGCATACCTTGGAAGGGTCGGCTATTCAGGTAATCGCACAGAATATGCATTTTGCTCAGAGCGGCGCTTATACCGGGGAGATATCTGCTGATATGTTAATGAGCATAGGAATTGATACGGTAATTATAGGTCATTCCGAGAGACGGGCCTATTTTGGGGAAACCGATGAGATTCTAGCGAAGAAAGTAGCCACGGCATTGGATAAAAATATGAGGGTGATGTTTTGCTTTGGTGAAGAATTGGAAGACCGTAAATCGGGAAATCATTTTACTGTTGTGGAAAATCAGCTGAAGAATGCCCTCTTTGGCTTGGAAGCTGGTGCATGGAGCAATATTGTTTTGGCCTACGAGCCTGTTTGGGCCATTGGTACCGGTGAGACCGCTTCTCCGGATCAAGCGCAGGAAATGCATGCTTTTATTCGAAAAACCATAATGGATGTTTATAATGCCTCTATTTCCAATAACGTATCTATCCTCTACGGGGGAAGCGTAAAACCTGCCAATGCGGAGGAGATTTTTTCCAAACCCGACGTGGATGGAGGTCTTATAGGAGGAGCTTCCTTAGTTGCGGATGATTTCGTAGCCATTATTAGGGCGATATAATTTGCAAGACTTTGCTCAAGAAATGGGTCGCTCAATGGTTATATTTATGTATCCAAGCGGATACCACTTCTAAGGGTACGCCCCTATGGCAGTATATTTTTGATGATGAAAAACACCGTTTACATTGAGTACAACTTTGAGGTAAGCCCTCTTCAGCCCACTACGGATATCTTAATGGCCGAATTGGGGGAAGCGGGTTTTGAAAGTTTTGTAGAAACAAAGGAAGGGGTGATGGCCTATATTCTAAAAGAATATTGGGATTCCAACATTTTGGAAAGCATTCAAATCATTAATAATCCAGAGTTTAACATTGACTATAACATTGCTGAAATAGAACAGGAAAATTGGAATGCGACCTGGGAAGAAAATTTTAGTTCAATACATGTTGGAGGGGAGTGTGTGGTGAGAGCTCCTTTCCACGACAGATCAAATGTTGCTTATGATATTGTTATCGAACCCAAAATGAGTTTTGGAACCGGGCATCATGAAACTACATATATGATGATCCAACATGTACTTCGTGAGGATTTTAAAATGAAATCCGTACTGGATATGGGCAGTGGTACAGGGGTATTAGCTATCCTAGCCGCTATGAAAGGGGCAAAAACCGTAGATGCAATAGATATTGATCATTGGTGCTACCTAAATGCCAAGGAAAATGTGGAAAGGAACAATTGCCCCCAGATAAATGTCCTGGAAGGAGATTCCCGTTTGTTGGCCGAAAAAAAATATGACATTATTTTAGCGAATATCAATAGAAATATACTCTTGGAGGATATCTCTCTTTACGTTAAGTCTTTAAATAGTAATGGTATTGTATTTCTAAGTGGATTTTATCAAAAAGATCTACCCGTGATTACGGAAAAATGCACAGCGTTAAGGTTAAAGTTTGAAAAAAACATTGAAAAAAATAATTGGGTTGCAGCAAAATATGTATTTTAGACTATGTAAAGCCTAAATCTATGAGTACCAAGGAAAAACAGTCGGAAGACCTGCTCTTGGAGGAGGATACGGTTAAACAAAGTGAGATAGTATTGTTCAATGATGATGTAAACACCTTTGAGCATGTTATCGAAACCCTTATCGATGTTTGTGACCATACCCCTGAACAAGCGGAACAGTGTTCGCTCATTGTACACTATAATGGAAAATGTACGGTGAAAACGGGAGAATATGATGATTTAAAACCTCGGTGCAGCAGGCTCTTGCAAGCGGGGCTTAACGCGGAAATTATCTAAGCCTACAAACCACTCGTTTTTACCTAATTTTTAAAGCTTCGAGGATTTTATTATTACACACTTTGGCAAGGGACAAAAGCCGACGTATCTAAAATTTCATTTTTTCATTTTTGTCCCAAAGCCCCCAATAGGCCCCAACATCACCTTCGGCACCTACTTTCCAAGATTCATCAAAAGAAGAAAAATAGAATACGTCAATATTATCTTCCTCTGACCATTTTTGGGTATTCATGAAATATTTTAATGCATTTTCATGGGACGGGAACGCTCCTTCAAGACTGGTTCCTTGGCTTGGCCATCCGGTTTCGGAAACAATTATCTTTTTACCATTGGCCACTTTTAACACCCTTTGGTACATATCTTTCATATACAATAAGGAATAGTCCATATCACAACCTTCCCAAAAAGGATAACAATTGGCTAGAATAACATCACAGGCTTCGGTTATTCTTTGGCGCTCCGTAAACTCGTAATAAGCGTCAACGTAACCAACGGGAACATCTGGCACCGCTTGCTTTACCTGATGCATAAAATCCAATAGCTCATCTTCGGTTAAATCGCCCCGTAGCATAACTTCATTGCCAACGGCGGCTATGTCAACATATCCTTCACCGGCCAATTCAATAAGATTTTCAACTTCTTGCTTGTTAATTTTTGGGTCGTCCCCCAGCCAAGCCCCGACCATGGTTTTTATTCCATATTCCTTAGCGATACGTGGAATAGCTTCATTACCTTCCGTACACGAAAAAGAACGTATCCATTTGGTGAACGGTTCAATGATTTCCATTCTTCTACGTATTTGGTCTTCCGTAATCTGATCACCCGGATTTTGGCCTTCTACATAGGGACTGAAACACAATCCGTGTACGCCACCCTCTAAAACACGTTTACATAGACTTTCTAGTTCCCTAGTAGTTTTACCTGCATAGTCCAGTGCAGCCAATGCCAAATATTTTTCTTTTCTAGATGAAGACATAACGTTGGTTTAAATTGTACTATTTTAATTTTTCAAATTTAGGCTAAAGTTCCCCCCTTCGCCTCACTAATTCAGCTTTAATTTCTTTGGCCCTACTTTCACTAAGACTGTACTTCCACATTACCCAAATAGCAAGCGCAGCTGTGATTGATGGCACCAGGATATCCGCTATTCTAAGATTGTTCATAGTCTCTACCGATTGTTCGGTAATATTGGGGTCAAATCCTACAATACTTAGGATGACACCTCCCAAAACAAGTGCTATGGACTGGCCTATTTTAACCATTAGCCAATAAATGGCTCCAAAAGTACCTTCCTTTCTGGGCATACCGTTTTCCAATTCGTCCAAATCGCAGACATCAGCCGTCATGGACATCATTAAAGTAAATAACCCTCCCATTCCAAAGGCAAATAAAGGAATAGGTAAGAATACCAGCCACGGGACTTCACTTCCCGGGTCTATGCTAAACCAAGACATGCCAATACTATCGAGTACCGGGTTTAGCGATTCGAAAATGGAACCTACTCCGGAGTTTAAGCTTTTGCCCAATCCCGTTTGGTTAAATTCACTGTTCAACTCCTTATCAAACCCCCACCACTTTAAAAGATAGCCTACAATGGATAAAAAGGTCGAGATTATGAACGCTTTTCTTTTCCCCCATTTGTTGGCCATTCTGGAGATGATCGGGATTACGATAAATGCCGTAATCATTGCATTAATAGTATTGAACCAAGCAGGCCATGTGCCTGCGGCCTCATAACTACCATTATACATGTAAAAGACAATGATAAAAACCCCAAAGGCTGCTACCAATTGAAATCCGTTAAAAACTAAAAACGTAGCCCCGCATAATTTCATAAAAGGCTTGTTTTTTGAAACTTGAACAATTCCTGCAAATAGGTCTTTTAAATTTGCAGCTAGTGTTTTAAAATTAATTTCTTTTCGATTTTCCATGTTCGCCGAATCAATACCCTTACAAAATATAGCGGGTAAGATTCCAAAAACTATACACATGGCACCCACTATAAGGGCCATTGTTCGTACACCTTCGGTTTGTGTATTAAAGGTGTTCGAATCGGGTATAATTACATATAACCATGGCACGATCATCCACGCAATTTGCCCCATGGTATTGGAAAAAGCCATTAAGCGTGTACGCTCGTTATAATCAGATGTCATTTCATAGCCAAGACCGACCAAAGGTGTTGCAAACATGGTGTTGCCGATAAGGAATAACAGTTGAAGAACCATTACATGCCAAATAATATAGGATTGGGATGCATTATCATCTATTTGCCACATTAAGAAGAACAGTATACCACTTATGATGGCACCTATAAAAATATAGGGCCTTCTCCGTCCCCATTTAGATTTGGTATTATCGGAAATAAAACCCATTATAGGATCGGTAATCGAGTCGAAAATTCTTGGCAAACCCCCTAGAAGCCCTGCCCACAATGGATCAACACCCCATGCCGTTAATAAGAAGAATTGAATAAATACCCCTAGTGTACCCGGTAAAATATTCAATATAAAATGACCTGCCCCAAAGGCGGATTTTTGCCCAACCGGGACTCTATCTTTTTTAGCTGTTTTTACATTTGACATAATGGATGTGTATTTGTTAGTATTGGTTTATGATTTTGAAATCATAATTGTTTGAATGGCTTTTGCATTTATCCGTATGTTGGTACTACGCTCTCCCAGCGATAGGGTTAAACTTTTAGCGTCATTTCCTTCATTAAAGACTATTACCGCTATGGATCCATCTGGATTCTGTGCCGCTGTGGTCATCAAGGAATCGTCAGAATTCGTAAACCCGATGCGTACGGCACCTGGTCTAATGTATTTGCTGAAATGTGTTAGCGTATAATAAATAGGTGTAAAGTACACTTCATCTTTTTCTGGATCTAC
>JBCBZE010000057.1:0-13447 GCA_039815505.1 Bacteroidota bacterium
TAAAGTTATGGGTTCCAGACCCGGTTTTGATGCTAAATGGTTTAAAAGCGGATGATAGTACCAAACCGTTTGATTGTAAATTATAGAGCACGGCAGGGGCATTATAATCGTCCCAGTCTATGATATACGCATAGTTTGATCGTTGTATAGGTGATATCTCAACAAGATTATCGGTATCTTCGATTTTCTTTCCCAGGTTTAAACTATTGGCAATTTTGTACTTCATGTTGTAAAAATTGGCCAAGGACCAAGCAGATGCATCATAATATACACTATCCCTATACTTGGAATAGGTTTCGAACAAGGTTTGTACCATGCGATATTGCGCTTGGCCCGTGGGAACGGTATACGAATTGGCACCGGATTTATATACATCGATTTGATGCAATAATAGTTTGTCAATGAATGCCTTTACACGATTCTGATCATACTCGTCCCCAAAAGTGTATCCTTTGATTTTGCCTTTTGATGCGTTCGTTATGCTTCCTTTAAAGAAATTTTGCTGATACTTTCGCATATATTCCTTGTTCTCTACAGCCGCTTTCACCGTTGTGATGCTCGATGTATATTGATTACGGATGGTATATGGAAAGGTAATTTCCCCGAAGGCCGTTGTTTGCTTATGACCTCTGGAGCTGGCCTGCTCAAATAAAAGGCCAAGACCGCCCTGGAGATCAGGATAGGAAGAACCATATCCAGGATAGGTGCCATCAAACACTTCCTTTGTAAAGTAAAACGAGCCAATACTGTCCAACGCCTTGGCAAAATATGCACCAAAAAGATTGTTGAGGTCTTCTGAATTCTCCTTGGGCATAATAGGATTTAAGGAACCATTGACTTTTGCAGGTTCAAAAAAGTAGGTACTGTTGCTCCCCATTTCATGAAAGTCCGTCACTATATTGGGATACCATTGATGGAACCACCTCAATTTGGCCCTACTTTCGGGATGAATTCCCAACAGCCAATCCCTATTTAGATCAAACCAATAATGATTGGTACGTCCTCCCGGCCAATATTCATTATGTTCGGCATCTTGCGGATCGGCCACCAAAGGATTTCCTTGATACATATTGGCCCATTGTGTATGCCTATCCCGGCCGTCCGGATTTATAGTTGGATCTATAAAAAGGACCGCATCATCGAGGTACTTTAAAATTTCCGGATTTTTGGAAGCTACAAAGGTATAGGCCGTGAGCATGGCCGCCTCTCCACCGGAAGGCTCGTTGCCATGGACGTTATAGGCCAAATTGATAAAAATAGGAACGTCCCCATAATTGGATACCTTTTTTGTAGGGTCGGTAAATGCCAAATGTTGTTCTTTTAAAGACTGTAAATTGGATAGATTTTCCGGAGATGTAACCGTAAGCATAATCAATTTTCTTCCTTCATGGGTTTTTCCATACTGATAAATAGACGCCCTGTCCGAGGTTTCCGCTAATTTTTGTAAATAAGCTACCATAAGATCATGTCGCGTATGGCGTTCCCCAATGCCATAACCCAAAAACTCTTGAGGTGTCGGAATAGCTGGATCGAAAGGTTGAAATTTTTGAAAGAAATAATCTTGACCGGAGAGGGTGGTGCCACAAAATAGCACCAACAGAAACAGTTTTTTGAACATTGGAAGGTTTTCAGAATTAGTCTATCTAAATATAGGAATAATATGAATAAGCTTTACAGTGGTTTTACATATGAAAGTATCGAGAATGTAAAGCTGGTCCTATAATATTTTACATCGGATAAACTTCATAAGAAGTTGTGAAGAAGCAATCATATTCTTGATTATGCCACGGGCTGAAGCTGTTGCCCCACCTCCTGGAACCGAACAATATAGTTGGTACCTTTTTTGGAAGCGTCCCTTGTGATCGAACCCTTGAGCTGCCTCGTAAGGTTATGGATTAGTTTTAGGCCTAACGATGTAGTGGTTTTAAAGTTTATCTTCTCCGAAAACCCTTCTCCATTATCCCCAATGTTCAATACAAAATCTTTATCGTCCTCTTTTCTTAGACGAATGGATATTTCACCCTTGCGATCATCTTTTATACCATATTTTAAGGCATTGGTCAGTGTTTCGTTGATGAGTAGCCCCAAAGGAATAGCTGTATCTATGCCCAGCTTAATATCGGGAATATCGATATTAAGCTTTATGTTGTTCTTGGCCCCTTTGACCGATCGTACCAGATATTCACTGAGTTCCTGTACATAGGATTTATATTCGATTTTGGTAAGGTCGTCCCTCATGTACAGCATTTCGTGAACCATGGCCATGGATATGACTCTATTTTGACTACTCTTGATAAGATTTTTGACCTTCTCGTCCTTTATGGCCCTGCATTGCAGACTTAAGAGACTGGATACCGTTTGTAGGTTGTTTTTAACCCTATGGTGTACTTCTTTTAGCAAGGTTTCTTTTTCCTGTATTCTTTTTTCAATTTCCCTTTTGGATTTGTAGAGATTATGATGGGCATGTAACAAATTCTTGCCAAATACCCCGCCCAGGAGATATACAGAAAACAATATGCTAAGGAAGGCAAATAAATCTTTTGAGGTATCCGGAACTACGTTGGTCGTGAAATTAAAATCCGCCACACTTTGGGAGTAGATCAAAACAATGATCAATAAATTCAGATTCAAGTAGACCCGTCCGTATACTTTTGTGGTGACGTAACCTGCAAAGACCACTAAGGCCAAAACAAAAATAAAGGGACTATTGATGCCACCGGTGTACAAAGTGATTATGGTAGAACCGGTAAGTGTCATAATAGAGGTCACATTATAAGTGAGCGTTAGGTTTTTATGTTTGCCATACGCTAGAGTGTTGATCAGATTTAGTATCCCGAAGCCAAAAAAAACAAAGGGTATGATTTCCCTAATGTTTAACACAAACAAACACAGGATACCGAATATTAAGGAGAAAACAGAGGAAAAATAATTGACTTTAAGGATTAAATGCGCTTTATCCCTTAAACGTTCAGGATTGTGGTCTCTGGCTGGTTTTTGCATCTTATCGGATGTTTTAATTATTTAGCTTCTAGTGAAAATCATCTTTAAGAGGGGGATAACTCTTAATTTACAAGCATAAATACATGATGTAAAGCTAAATATGTTTTATGATATAATCAAAAACGGCGACCAAAAAGGTCACCGTTTTTTCTTAATGTTATGTGGAAGTAGAGGCTATTGGTCCTCTATCAATACCCATTCTCCCTTATTGATCAAGGGTTCTGCTTGTTTATATTTTAAAACCTTACTCTCACCGGACATCACATTTTTAATGGTAACCCTTTCGTTCCTTCCAATTTTTGGTTTTTCCCGAACTATGGTCTCCGTTACTTGTGGTCTGCCGCCTTGGTTTTGACCTACGGCCCTGTTCTGTGCCGCTAGTTGATCACTGTTTGGAATTTCTTCCTTACTGGTCTGTATATTTTCCTTAGGCCTGCGCACATTTCTGGCCTCTTGTATTTCGTTGGTATCGGACGAAGGCAATTCACCTTTAAAAAGAAAGGATACCACCTCCTTGTTTACTTTCTCTATCATGGCCTTAAAAAGTTCAAAGGCCTCGAATTTGTAAATCAATAAGGGGTCTTTTTGTTCGTGTACGGCCAATTGAACGGATTGCTTTAATTCGTCCATTTTTCTCAAATGGGTTTTCCAGGAATCATCAATGATCGCCAAGGTGATATTTTTCTCAAAATCCGTTACTAACTGTTTTCCATTGGTTTCATAGGCGTTTTTCAAATTAGTGACTACGTTGAGCGATTTTATACCATCCGTAAACGGCACTACAATGCGCTCAAACTTATTTGCACTGTCCTCATATACCTTCTTGATTACCGGAAACGCGGTCGATGCACTGCGTTCCATTTTGTTTTGATAATACTCATAGCCGGATGTATATATCTTGTTGGCCAATTCCTGTACTCCCAATTTTGCAAATTCGTCCTCGGAAACAGGGGAGGTAATTGAAAAATACTTGATCAATTCAAACTCAAAGTTTTTATAATCGCTTGCTGCCTTATTGGTATCTGCAATGACCTCGCAGGTATCGTAGATCATATTGGCAATATCCACCTTTAAACGCTCTCCTTGTAGGGCATGGCGTCTCCTTTTATAGACCACTTCCCGTTGCGCGTTCATCACATCATCATATTCCAACAATCGTTTACGTACCCCAAAGTTGTTCTCCTCTACTTTTTTCTGTGCGCGTTCTATGGACTTTGTCATCATGGAGTGTTGTATAACTTCTCCTTCCTCAAGACCCATCCTATCCATCATTTTGGCCACTCTGTCCGAACCGAACAAGCGCATGAGATTATCTTCCAAGGATACATAGAATTGCGAACTTCCGGGATCTCCCTGCCGTCCGGAACGACCTCTTAATTGGCGGTCTACCCGCCTTGAGTCATGGCGCTCCGTACCTATAATAGCAAGACCACCTGCATTTTTAACTTCATCGGATAGTTTTATATCCGTACCACGCCCGGCCATATTGGTCGCAATGGTTACCACTCCTGCATTTCCTGCTTCGGCTACAATATCGGCTTCTTTTTTATGCAGTTTCGCGTTCAGAACATTGTGTGGTACTTTACGGATTGTAAGGGTCCGGGATAATAATTCGGAAATTTCAACCGAAGTAGTACCGATCAATATAGGCCTCCCTGCCCGGGACAGTTTGGTAACTTCCTCAATAACCGCATTATACTTTTCGCGTTTGGTCTTATAGATCAAATCATTTCTATCGTCCCTTGCAATAGGTCTATTGGTAGGGATTTCCATGACATCCAACTTGTAGATTTCCCAAAACTCACCGGCCTCGGTGATGGCGGTACCGGTCATACCGGCCAACTTCTGGTACATTCTAAAATAGTTTTGCAAAGTTACGGTAGCGAAGGTCTGGGTCAATGCTTCTATTTTTACATTCTCTTTAGCTTCAATGGCTTGGTGCAATCCATCCGAATATCGACGGCCATCCATAATACGGCCTGTCTGCTCATCTACAATCATCACTTTGTTGTCCATAACTACATACTCCACGTCTTTTTCAAAGAGCGTGTAGGCCTTTAGCAGTTGGCTCATGGTATGTATTCGCTCACTTTTTACACCAAAATCCTTAAAAAGTTCCTCCTTGAGTTCCGCTTCTTTTTCAATTTCCAAATTTTGGTTCTCTATCTTGGCGATCTCCCCACCAATATCGGGCATTACAAAAAAGTCCTTATCCTGGTCTCCTGAGATATAATCAACACCTTTGTCCGTAAGCTCTATCTGATTGTTTTTTTCGTCTATAACAAACAGCAGTTCCGCATCTACCTTCGGCATTTCGCGGTTATTGTCCTGCATATAGAAGTTTTCGGTCTTTTGCAGTAGCTGTTTTACGCCTTCTTCACTTAAAAACTTGATCAGGGCCTTGTTTTTTGGTAGGCCTCGATGTACGCGAAGCAATAAAAACCCACCTTCTTTGGCATCCCCTTCGGCAATCAATTTTTTGGCTTCCGCCAAAACACCGATGAGGTATTGTCTTTGTTTTTGAACAATATCGGCCACCTTAGGTTTTAGATCATTGAACTCGTGGCGATCTCCTTCGGGAACAGGCCCCGATATTATAAGAGGTGTACGGGCATCATCTATCAGTACGGAATCCACCTCATCCACTATGGCATAATGATGTGGGCGTTGTACTAGATCATCGGGGGTATGGGCCATATTGTCCCTTAGATAGTCAAATCCAAATTCGTTATTGGTACCATATGTAATATCGGCATTGTAGGCCGCCCTTCTTCCATCAGAATTAGGTTTATGGTGGTCTATACAGTCTACGGAAAGTCCATGGAATTCAAATATTGGAGCCATCCATGCACTATCCCTTTTTGCCAAATAATCATTGACGGTCACCAAATGAGCCCCTTTACCTGTTAATGCATTTAGGTACATGGGTAGGGTTGCCACTAAGGTTTTTCCTTCCCCGGTTTGCATTTCCGCAATTTTGCCTTGATGGAGGGCTATACCACCTATGAGCTGCACATCATAATGCACCATATCCCATGTGACCTGTTTTCCCGCGGCATCCCATGAGTTTTTCCAGACCGCATTGTCGCCCTCCAAGTTTACATAGTCCTTAATTCCCGAAAGTGACCTATCAAATTCAGAGGCCGTTACGGTAATAGTTTCGTTCTGGGCAAAACGTTTTGCGGTTTCTTTGACTACGGCAAAAGCTTCCGGAAGAATTTCATTTAAGGTATCCTGTGATTTTTTATAAACTTCTTCTTCTAGTTTATCGATTTCCGCATAGATATCCTCATTTCTATCAATATCCGTGGAAGCATCCACTTCTTCCTTCAATTGGTTTATCTTATCGTTCGCTTCTTTGGAAGCTTCATTGATTTGGGTTTTAAAAGCTATGGTCTTCTGTCTTAACCCATCATTGCTAAGACTTTCCAAATTACTCTCAAAAGACCTTATTTTGGTTACTGTTGGTTGTAGTTCTTTTACATCTTTCTTTGCCTTGTCACCAACAAAAGTTTTTATTACCGAATTTAAAAAACTCATACTTGTATTTTTATGACGGTACCGTTAGATTTCATGGCGGTAACATCCTATTTTGTAGATGCAATATCGATTATACTGCAATGCTTGTTATTGAGCAAAAGGTATTCCAAGTTGGTTATTCGCTTAAAATACCTTGAATAACTGTCAAAATTACATAAAAAAAAAGCCTCAAATGAGACTTTTTTGTTGTAATTGCGTTAATCTTATTAATATTCATCCTCGTTCCAGAGGTAATCTTCTTCTGTTGGATAGTCGGGCCAAATCTCTTCAATGGATTCATAGATTTCCCCACCTTCCTCTTCCATGGACTGTAGGTTTTCTACAACTTCCAACGGAGCTCCGGTTCTAATGGCGTAATCTATTAATTCGTCTTTGGTGGCCGGCCAAGGTGCATCACTTAGGTAGGATGCTAATTCTAATGTCCAATACATGGTACTAGTTTGATTTTAATTTTTTGCAAAAATAATTTTTAAACTGAAATAGTCAAGTTTTTTTTCTATTATTTCAACTATTTTATCCGTATTATTTTCACTTTAATAATTTGATAACGAAGAAATCACGGATTTATTAGTCCTTTTTTTCTGGAATCCATTTTACTTCCTCCGCTTGTAGGTCCTGGGACAATTTTCGTGCCAATACAAAGAGGTAGTCAGAAAGTCTATTGATATAGGACAGGACGTTCTCCTCAAAAGGCTCATCCACGTGAAGATGCGATGCTAAACGCTCCGCCCTACGACATACCGTACGAGCTATATGACAGTATGACACGGTAGTATGGCCACCGGGCAGTATAAAATGCGTCATAGGTGGTAGGGAATCGTTCATGTTATCTATTTCTTTTTCCAAAAGTTCAATATCCGACAAGTCTATTTTAGGGATGTTCAGCCGTTCTTTGCCACTTTTTAAAATCGCTTTTTTGGGATCAGTGGCCAAAATTGCTCCCACCGTAAATAATTTATCTTGGACAATAGTCACCACTTTTTTTAAATGGGAGTCGATTTCTTGATCTCTGACCAGTCCCAACCACGAATTTAGTTCGTCTACCGTGCCGTAACTGTCTATTCGTATATGGTGTTTAGATACACGAGTACCCCCAAAAAGAGCGGTAGTACCTTTATCTCCTGTTTTGGTATATATTTTCATTTTTGCTTTCTGCGTTTGGCATTATCATTTCCATATCCTTCCATAAACTTCCTGGATTTTCTCCGTTTTGCCCTTTTTCTGTTGTTCATGAAGGTAACCAGAAAAATTAGACCAAGCACCGCAAACAGTATGTAGATGATATAATCCATAGTAGATTAAAATTAAGGGATTAAATCCGAATTCTAAAATGCTCTTTCGCTTGCTCTTTTCTGAAGAACAGGGCGCCGCAGTAAAACATATCTATACTCACCGTTATATATGGCTTGTTTTTCAGGGTATTCCATAGGGCAAGGTTCTTTTTGCTGCCATGAATGTTCTCAATAAGGACCATGGTATCATTATGAACGTTCTTTTTTTTGAATACCCGTTGCATCTCTACTCTAGGGTCATGAATATAAATAAGGTCAAAAGGAGGGGGACCAAAGTCCAAATTTTGAAATTTGTTCAACACCTTTTGTTTAGCATCCATTTCATTTGATTCCCATAATAGGCGAGTCACCTTAAAATAGGCCATGCTCTTTAACAGTACATTGGTTGTTTTCGATGCATTGACATCTGGTTTGCCATATACACCTTGGGTAATATACTTGTAGACGAAAGGGGAATGAACTCCATGTTGATTGGTGGCCGTTAAAAGAAATCGGAGGTATGCAATAACTCGATATAACATTTATGCGTTTTTGAATTTTATCTAGTGGGAGAATTTAAGTAAAAAACCCCTACGTCACGCTTTGCGTGACGGGGTGGTTATAGTCGATCTAAACTCATTTAGCACAGCAATTTTACCGTATTCCCTTACTTCCGTAACCATGAGGGATATCCGCATTAGTTAGCCCTCTAAAATAGCTGAAAGCTCAAACCAACGATCCGTTTTCATATCCATCGCAGCTGTAATTTCTTTAAGTTGAATGGAAAGTTGGTCGATTTCCTCGCCGCTAAGCGATGGCGTGGCAAACTTATTTTGAACTTCTTCTTTTTGGTTTTCCAATTGCTGGATCTCTTTCTCCAATTGTTTGTATTCTTTCTGTTCCGAATACGATAACTTTTTGGATGTTCCTTCTTGCTTCCACTCGTTTTTGGACGTAGTCTTTGCAATATTCTTTTCTTTGGAGGTTCTTTTTTCTAGGGTTGCACTATCCTCATAGGCCCTAAAATCCGAATAATTCCCAGGAAAATCCTCAATGACAGCTTTGCCACGAAATACAAAAAGATGATCTACGATCTTGTCCATGAAATAACGGTCATGGGATACGACCACTAAACAACCTGGAAAATCCAAAAGAAAATTTTCTAGAATATTCAGGGTAACAATGTCCAAATCATTGGTGGGTTCGTCCAAGATCAGAAAATTGGGGTTTTGTATCAGTACGGTACAGAGATATAACCTTTTTCTTTCCCCACCGCTTAACTTTTCCACAAAATCATATTGCTTTTTTCTATCGAATAAAAAGCGCTCCAATAATTGTTGCGCAGATATCTGTCTTCCTTTTTTTAAAGGGATAAAATCCCCAAACTCACGTATGACATCTATTACTTTTTGCCCTTCCTTGATAACGATGCCCTTCTGTGTATAGTAACCAAATTTAATGGTGTCACCTACCACAACTTTACCACCATCGGGTTGGTCGCGTCCTGTAATTATGTTCAAAAAGGTGGATTTTCCCGTGCCATTTTTTCCTATAATACCGATACGCTCCCCTTTTAGGAAATTGTAATTGAACTTTTCTAAAATAGGTTTGTCGGGATAGGATTTGGACAGGTTGTGAAGTTCCAGGATCTTACTGCCCAGACGCTCCATATTAATTTCTAATTGTATTTCATGCTCTTTTCTGCGTTGACTGGCCTTTTCCTTGATACTGTGAAAATCATCTATGCGCGATTTGGATTTAGTGGTACGGGCCTTGGGTTGCCTACGCATCCAATTCAGTTCTTTCTTAAACAAGAGTTTGGATTTATGTTGCTCTACCGCCTCTCGTTCCAGACGTGCTTCCTTCTTTTCCAAATAATAGGAGTAGTTTCCCTTATACGGATAGAGTTTTCCATTATCCAACTCCATAATTTCATTGCATACGCGTTCCAGGAAAAAGCGATCATGCGTTACCATGAAAAGGGTCATATTTTCTTTGGCAAAATAATGTTCTAGCCATTCTATCATTTCCAGATCCAGATGATTGGTAGGTTCATCCAGTATTAACAAATCTGGTTTGTTGATCAGTGCATTTGCCAATGCAAGGCGCTTTTTTTGCCCTCCGGAGAGCAATTTTACTTTGGTGTTAAGGTCGTCTAGTTTTAACTTAAAGAGGATTTGTTTATATAAGGTTTCAAAATCCCAAGCGCCAAAACGTTCCATGGCCTCAAACGCCTTTTGATAGGATTCCTCATCCTCCGGGTGTGCCAACGCTTTTTCGTATCGTGAGATTACCTGTAATATCTCATTGTCCGATGCAAAAATAGTTTCTTCGATAGTAAGGTTGGCATCCAAATCCGGTTCCTGTGCCAAGAAGGATATGCGAATGCCTTTTCTATAATTTACTTGCCCCGTGTCCGGTATGTCCTGTTCGGACAGGATATTTAAAATAGAAGTTTTTCCGCTTCCGTTCTTAGCGATCAACGCTATTTTTTGGTCCTTGTTGATGCCAAAGGACAAATCGGAAAAAAGGACCAATTCCCCATATGATTTGGAAATATTCTCTACCGTAAGAAGATTCATCGGTTATTAGGGTGTATATTTTTAAAATAATGGTTTAGGAACGCGTAACGTAATCCAAGGGTAATCAAGACCAGCCAAATCAAGGGTGGGAATCGTTGAATTCCAAGTCCCCAAATCAATAACGTTAGTATTAGCAGTACGGGCAATAGCATCAGATATTTAGAAAGCCAATGGGGAGGTGGGGTATGTCTGGCCAAAAAGAACCCAACTACACTATTTAAGGGGAAGGCCCATAGTATATTAAAATTATTTGCCGTAGCTGAATGATCCGTTAAAAACCATAGAAAGAAAACAAACATGCCCACAATTCCCGTTACGAAAAACAAGAAAAAATCCAACCATCGGCTTCGCGTATCGTTTTTAAAATCAATGTAGGTAATGGTCGCTGTAAAGAGCATAAAAAGTAAAAGCCAGAAAAATGGGGAAGCTGTAAAATAATGGCCATTTGTTTTATTTTCTATGTCTAGAATAATCCGTTCCCGTTCCACTAGATTTTCGCCGTCGAGGGTAGTATGGTTCAATTGGTCCAAGACGTAATTGGGTAGGAATAAATGTTCTTTGGCACTTGCTTTTTTATCTATAACGGCACCAAGGGCCAGATCTATGCCAAAACTCGACCAAGAATTCATCTTTAGGTTTTGATGGATCAATTCCCTAAATGTGAAGCGACTTACAAGGTGATCCGAGCCAAACACCAATTTTTCGCCTAAAACTGTTTTTAACACAAAGGGTATTTTCGTAGAGCAATTATCAAAGAGAAAATCGTACTTATAATCCCTGTTTTCTGGTTTTCTATTGTTCTCTAAAAATCTAAAGAGGTCATTTTTTTCCTGTAAATTCAGACGAAGCAATTGCTCCTTTACCCATCTGTTCTCTAATTGATAGGTATATAAAAAATTGGAAAATTTAGAACCACTAAGGGAATATGACAATTTGCCCCTTGCAAATTTTGAATAGAAGTTAGGCGTGTCAAAATCAAAAGTCCCATAATTATATACATAATCTATTCCCAAGTTTGCATCCTGTATCCTAAAAGCAGTATGTCCAAAAGCGGCGTACAACTCACTACCTGCACCACAGGTCAAAACACTTATTTGAGCTTTTGATGATAGTTCAGGTCTTTGTGATAAACCAGAGAAGGTAAGTAACAGGCTTAGTGAAAAGAAGACTTTTTTGTGCAATTTCATTGAAGCGAACAAGTATTATGGGTTTAGTCCCGCTGCAAATATCTGAATAAAATATGGTATGAAACCCGTTCCTAAAAAATTGTGTTATTTTTACGAAAATCACCTTTTTATGAAACAACACCTTCCAAACCTCATAACATTGCTCAATGTGTTCTGTGGTTGTGTTGCCACGGTTTTTGCAGTGCTTAATCAGTTGGAGTGGGCGGCCTTGTTTGTTTTTTTGGGTATCTTTTTTGATTTTTTTGATGGACTTGCCGCCCGACTTTTAAAAGTGCAAAGCGAGTTAGGTGTGCAGTTGGATTCCTTGGCGGATATGATCACCAGCGGATTGGTACCGGGTATCGTTATGTTTCAATTATTCAACATGTCCCATACGGGGGGATGGAATATAGACGTTTTATCAACGACTTCTTTTAAAGTTTCCCTACTCCCATTTTTAGGATTTCTAATTACCATGGCCTCAGCGTACCGATTGGCAAAGTTTAATTTGGACGAAAACCAGGTTTCCTCATTTATAGGGCTCCCAACCCCCGCAAATGCTTTGTTGATCCTTTCCCTGCCCCTAATTCTTTTATACCATGGAAACGATGTTCTAAACGGAATTATATTAAATCAATGGTTTTTAATTGGTCTTACCTTGCTCAGTTGTTTTTTATTGAACTCCAACATAGAATTGTTTGCGTTAAAGTTTAAAAATTGGAGCTTTAAGGACAATGCGATACGCTATGTTTTTATGGTCTTGAGCATTGTGCTTTTGGCCACCATGAAATTTTTGGCCATACCTGTTATTATCGGTTTTTATGTGGTGGGTTCCATGATCAATACCATACAACCAAAACAATAGTGTCCTTGGCCAGTAGATTTTAACATTATGGGATGATTACAAAATTAGGAGAAAAATTTACGGATGTATTCAGAAAGAATATGCCCGACGCCTTCGTCTTTGCGTTGGTACTTACCTTGGTCATCTCATTGATCGCTTTTTTTTGGATAGGGGCCACACCCTTAAAGATCATACGATCATGGTATGATGGTTTTTGGACGCTTTTGGAGTTTGGGATGCAGATGGTCCTGTTAATTATAACGGGTTATAGCGTTGCTTTGTCCCCAATTGTAGAAAAAGGTATAGATAAGTTGGCATCCTTGATGAAAACACCGCGACAAGTATATTATTTTGTTGTCTTTTTTGGTTTTTTATTGTCCTTTGTAAGTTGGGGCTGGTTGATTATAACGGCTGTCTTGGCAAGACAATTGGCACAACGGGTCCAAGGGATCCATTATCCCTATCTCATTGCCTGTACCTATTTCTCTATGATCGGATGGGTGGCCGGACTATCCAGCTCTATTCCATTATTGCTGAATACCGAAAAAAACTACTTGATAGAAGGGGGCATTTTATCGGAAACCATAACCACTTCGTATACTTTGGGGTCTTCTTTAAATATTGGTATGATTCTTATCTTTTTAATTTTGGGGCCGATATTAATGCTGTTACTCATCCCCAAAGGCACAAAAGGAAAGGGATTGAACGACTTATTGGGACCGGAAGGTAAAAAGGCAAAACGGACCATTACCGAAGAAGCGTCGGATACCAAGCTTCCCTTCAAGGCCCTTTCAGATACGCTTAACCATAGTGTTTTGTTACAATATATAGTTGCCGGTATGGGGGTAGTGTATATTGTGTATCATTTTAAGACCAAAGGCTTTGACCTTAATCTGAACATTATGATTTTCATATTTCTTATTTTGGGTTTATTCCTTCACAAAACACCTTTGCGATACGGCATATCCATGCAACGGGCCAGCGGTAATATATCCGCTATTTTATTTCAGTTTCCTTTTTATGCCGGTATTATGGGAATTATGA
>JBCBZE010000222.1:0-5951 GCA_039815505.1 Bacteroidota bacterium
ATAAAGGATGTACATAACGTTTATTTCATTGGTATCGGTGGAATAGGTATGTCCGCTTTGGCACGCTACTTTAAATTCATCAACAAAAATGTGGCAGGTTATGACAAGACCAAAACACCTTTGACCCAGGACTTAACAGATTTGGGAATCAATGTACATTACGAGGATAATTTGGATAATATACCCAAAGCTTTTTTTAACCGGGAACATACATTGGTTGTGTATACTCCCGCAGTACCCGGTACTCATTCCGAGCTTGATTATTTTGTTGATAGTGATTTTGAGGTTAAGAAAAGGTCGGAAGTTTTGGGACTTATTACCCGTGACACCTATTGTTTTGCAGTTGCGGGAACGCATGGTAAAACCACAACCTCCAGTATTTTGGCGCATTTGTTAAAAGAAACGGATACCCCGTTGACCGCCTTTCTAGGAGGTATCTCAGAAGATTTCAATAGCAATTTTCTGTTTCAAGGAAGTGAATATTCGGTGGTGGAAGCAGATGAATTTGATCGGTCCTTTTTACAATTGACCCCAGATGTTGCCTGTATAACTTCTATGGATGTTGATCACTTGGATATATATGGTGATGGCGAAGCGCTTAAAAAATCGTTTAATGATTTTGTCGCCCGCCTGAAACCCGGGGGTAAGCTTTTCGTCAGAAACGGCCTGCCAATGGAAGGAATTACATATGGAATAGAGGACGATTCGGATTATTGCATCCGAAACCTAAAAATAGAACATGGTACCTACATATTTGATTTGGGAACTCCCGAAACTACCCTAACGGGAGTGAAGTTCAATAAGCCGGGAAGGCATAATTTGCTGAACGGATTAGTAGCTTTTGCGATGGCGATACAGATAGGTTCCCCACCGTATCGCCTTGCGAAAGCACTGGAAACTTTTAAAGGGGTACAACGTAGGTTTTCGTACAAAATAAAAGAAAGGGACTTCATTTTTATAGATGATTATGCCCATCATCCCACGGAAATAAATGCGGTCCATGAGGCTATTTCCGAGATGCATCCCAATAAACGGGTGCTGGCCGTTTTTCAGCCACACTTATTTTCCAGAACCCAGGATTTTGCAGATGATTTTGCGGTTAGTCTGGCAAAATTCAACAGTGTGCTATTGCTAGATATTTATCCGGCACGGGAAAAACCTATTGAAGGAATTACATCGAAATGGTTGTTGGAAAAAATTAAGAATCCGAATAAAAAGTTGATGGCAAAATCTGGATTAATAGAAGAAATAAAAAAACAGGTCCCAGAGGTTTTGGTTACCATGGGGGCAGGTGACATTGGACTGGAAATATCAAAAATTAAAAGAGAATTACAAGATGCGAATTAACTGGAATCGTATAAAAATAGTAGTGTTGACACTGATGATAATGGGCCTCTATGCATTTGCGGACCATAGAAGTAAGTATAAGAGGGTCAGTGACTTGAAAATTGAGTTTTTAGGAGATGGTAATTTGTACGTTGATCATGAAACGGTTAATAAATTGTTAATACAAAATTATGGAAGTCTTCAAAACGTGCCCAAAGAAAATATAGTTTTGAATACTATAGAAAAGGTCATCGAGACCAATGAAATGGTGAAAAGTGCCCAAGTTTATCTTACTGTAAATGGTGAGCTTACGTCAAAAATTGTACAACGGCAACCAATCGGACGAGTAGAGGGGAATGCAAAATTTTACGTGGACAAGGATGGAAAGCGCATGCCGTTATCCAAAAACCATTCCGCCAGGGTTCCTATAATTACCGGTAAAATCACGGGTAGAAGTTTAGAAGACGCATATACCATATTAAAATACATCAATGCAGACGATTTTTTACGAAAAAATGTCATAGGCATACATATTGAAGAAGAGGAAAAATATCAATTAAAATTCCGAATGGAGAATTTCGTGGTAAGTCTGGGAGGGGTAGATGATTTAGAGGAAAAGTTTAACAATTTTAAAGCCTTTTATAATAAAGCAACCAAGGACAAGACTTTAGATAAATACGCTTTGGTAAGCTTAGAATTTAATAATCAGGTAGTGTGTACCAAAATTTAAATTATGGAACAGGGTAATTATTCAGTTGGTTTAGATATAGGAACTACGAAGATTGTAGCCATTATTGGAAAGGAAAACGAATACGGTAAAATCGAGGTTTTAGGTATTGGCCGTTCCAAGAGTCTGGGTGTTCATAGAGGGGTGGTCAACAATATAACGCAGACCATAAAATCCATTCAACAGGCCGTTGAACAAGCGGAGGTCAATTCTGGCTTAAAGATAGGTTCTGTTGTCGTGGGTATAGCAGGACAGCACATACGGAGCCTACAACATAGTGATTATATCACTAGGGCCAATTCCGAGGAGGTCATTAATGAAGAAGATTTGGATAAACTGTGCAATCAGGTCTATAAATTGGTTATGCTGCCGGGAGAAGAAATTATACATGTACTTCCCCAGGAATACAAGGTGGACGGACAAGCGGAGATAAAGCAACCGATAGGAATGTATGGAGGTAGGTTAGAGGCCAATTTCCACGTTGTGGTAGGTCAAGTTTCTTCCATTAAAAATATAGGGAGATGCATTAAAAGTGCCGGTCTGGATCTTGGTAATATTACCCTTGAACCTTTGGCATCTTCAGATGCCGTGCTGAGTCAAGAGGAAAAAGAAGCGGGTGTCGCCTTGATCGATATAGGAGGCGGTACTACCGACTTGGCCATTTTTAAGGATGGTATTATTCGTCATACGGCGGTTATACCTTTTGGAGGAAATGTGATTACAGAGGACATTAAGGAAGGATGCTCCATCATAGAAAAACAGGCCGAGCTTTTAAAAATGAAGTTTGGGTCGGCATGGCCCGGTGAGAACAAGGACAACGAGATCGTTTCTATTCCCGGCTTACGGGGAAGAGAGCCTAAGGAAATTACGTTGAAAAATCTTTCCAAGATCATACATGCCAGGGTCGTTGAGATTGTAGAACAGGTATATGTGGAGATAAAAAATTATGGCCACGAAGAACAAAAGAAAAAATTGATTGCAGGTATTGTACTTACCGGTGGTGGCAGCCAATTAAAACACCTAAAGCAATTGGTGGAATATATCACGGGGATGGATACCAGAATAGGTTATCCCAATGAACATTTGGCCGGTGATTCGGATGAGGAAGTGGCCAGCCCTCTATATGCCACAGCAGTAGGTTTATTGATGAACGCCGTTAGGAACGAGGCCAAAAACAAGGCAGTTATAGAAGAAGAAGCTTTGGAGGAAGAAGTAGTATTGGAAGGTCATGTGGAAACCTCGGTAAAGGGTGTGGCCAAAAAAGAAAGAAAATCCGTTTTTGACAAATGGTCCGAGAAGCTAAAGGATTTCTTGGATAATGCAGAATAAGCAGCTATATAAAACACAGTAGAACCAGTAACATAAAAAAAATGAGCAAGAACACCGAATTGGATAGTATCGCTTTTGATCTCCCCAAGAATCAAAGCAACGTAATAAAAGTGATCGGCGTGGGCGGCGGTGGCAGCAACGCCATAAACCACATGTTCCAGGCAGGAATAAACGGAGTGGATTTTGTAATCTGTAATACCGATTCCCAAGCTTTACAGAACAGTTCCGTGCCCAATAAGATACAATTAGGGGTTTCTTTGACCGAAGGACTTGGTGCGGGCGCCAATCCCGAAGTTGGCGAGCAGGCCGCTATAGAAAGTATGGAGGATATTAAGAGCATGTTGGACCATAGTACCAAGATGATATTTATTACGGCAGGTATGGGCGGGGGAACCGGTACCGGAGCCGCACCTATCATTGCCAAACAAGCTAAAGAGTTAGATATCCTTACCGTAGGAATTGTTACCATGCCCTTTCAGTTCGAAGGTAAAATGAGATGTCAGCAAGCGCAGTTGGGAATAGAGAAACTTCGTGGTAATGTAGATTCCTTGATCGTTATCAATAACAATAAGTTAAGGGAAGTTTATGGAAACTTGGGTTTTAAAGCGGGCTTTTCCAAAGCAGATGAGGTTTTAGCGACTGCCGCCCGTGGTATAGCAGAAGTCATTACACATCACTATACGCAGAATATTGACTTACGTGATGCGAAAACGGTATTGTCCAATAGTGGCACGGCCATTATGGGCTCGGCCATCGCGTCAGGCTCTTCCAGGGCCAACGAGGCCATTATGAAAGCATTGGATTCTCCCTTATTGAACGATAATAAGATTACCGGGGCCAAGAATGTACTGTTATTGATCGTTTCCGGTTCTCAAGAGATCACTATAGATGAAATAGGGGAAATCAATGACCATATACAAGCGGAGGCGGGTCATGGCGCCAATATCATTATGGGTGTGGGTGAGGATGAAAGTTTGGGAGAGGCCATTGCCGTAACCGTGATCGCTACCGGATTCAATATCGACCAACAGGACGATATCGTAAATACGGAAACCAAAAAGATCATACATACGTTGGAGGATGAGCAAAAGGCCGTACAACACCTTACGGACAATACCCCCGTGGTGCATCAATTGAAAGAGGAAGAGGATATTTTTGAGCCGGTTATCAAGCATACGCTTTCAGAGGATGATACCCCAGCGAACGAATTGGACCTTATCCCCACAACCAACTACATTAGAAATTTCAATGTGTTCTATGAGGAAGTCGTTGCCGAGGGAGTAGAGGAAGATTTCATTATCATTGATTCCAAGGATATGCTTAACGATATTGAGGTTGTTGATCCCGAGATAGTTTCCTCGAAACGTGTGGAAGAAGATCAGTTTGCCATAAGTTTTGACATGCCTTTGTCCAAGGTGGATAATGAGGAAGAGAAAGAAAATGTTATCACTTTTAACTTGGACGAAGAAGTCAAGGATATGGATGTAAACGACCATATAGAGGTGATACCTGTGTTAGAATATAACAAAGAGGGGGAAACACGCTATAGTTTGGACGATTATATGGAACTGGAGAATAAGCTAACCGGTGCAAAATCAAAGGCTGAGGAATATGACCCTAAAATCGTAGAGGACGAGTTGGTCTTTGAGAAAAAAACCGTTGCCCAGGAAGAAACCGATACCACGGATCAAGTAACGGCCGAAGTAGATCCTATGAACAGTTCTATAGAGGAAATATTAAAAGATAGAGCGGACGAACGAAGAAAAAAACTAAAGGATTTTAATTACAAGTTTCAAAACAGTCTCAACAATATAGATGAGATTGAGAAAGAACCCGCCTACAAGCGACAGGGGGTGGAATTAAATGAAAAGTCCAGGGAGAACAAAGTATCAAGGACTACCTTAAGTGAAGATAGCAATGATGAAATACAGTTGCGTTCCAATAATTCCTTTTTGCACGACAACGTAGATTAAAGCTTTTTTGTTAAACCAAGTTCAAACCCGGAGATGCAGTATGTTTTCGGGTTTATTTTTTATCTTCACGTTTCAAAAAATAGTATACTATGAGCTTACAGGAGCAAGTGATGGAAAAGATGAAAATGGCCATGAAATCTAAAGACGCCGTGGCTTTGGAATCCCTTCGTGCCATAAAATCGGCATTGTTATTGGCACAAACAAGTGGGACCGGAGGTACTGTCTCTGAAGATGATGAAATAAAGTTGGTGCAGAAATTGGTAAAACAACGTAAAGACAGTGCGGCTATATTCCAGGAACAGGGCAGGGAAGATTTAGCGGCGCCAGAGTTGGCCCAAGCGGCGGTGATCGAACAGTTTTTACCAGAGCAGCTTACCGAGGAAGAAATAGAAAAAGTAGTGGTACAGACCATTGATGCCGTTGGTGCCTCGGGAATGAAGGATATGGGCAAAGTTATGGGTATGGTATCCAAGGAATTGGCTGGGCAAGCGGATGGAAAAACTATTTCCGCCATTGTAAAAAATAAATTATCTTAGCGCCCTCTTTAGAGACTGGTAAAGGAAGGGAATAGAGTAAGAAATGGCCGCGTGGCGCAA
>JBCBZE010000281.1:0-4709 GCA_039815505.1 Bacteroidota bacterium
GAGGAAACCACGGAAGTTTTTATTCGGATAACATCCATCGATAAAGAAAATAGGATCATATCCGGGGAATTCAGTTTTATTTCCTCTGACGAGGATACGGGGACCATTTACAATGTAACGGATGGTGTGTTCACCAATATTTCGTATGACATGAATTGAACATAAGCATCCTTTCTTATCAAACTAAATGTATAACATTGGATACCAAACGGATAACATACTGTTTTAAGGTCTTCTTTTTTTTCCTGATCACCACAGGTACTTGCGCTCAAAACAAGGAAATGGAAAACGATTTTGACGCAAGTGACGTCCTTACTCTCGAGGCCCCTTCAGCTACGTTCAAACCCATTCATCTTCAGCAACATATGGGGCTCCCCCGTTTTGGGACCTTGAACCGGTACCATACACCTGGTGTTCGAAAAAACAGCGCGGCCATAAATGCCAAATTAAGAAAGATAGACCAGGGATATCGCAACTTTAGGAATATGCTAAAACTACGGTCGCTCCGGGATACGTATACAGATTTGAATCAAAAAAAAATAACATCCGTTGTTGAAAAGGAACAGTCGGAGGCTGCCTCCCATTCCTATGCCCTTCAACAACTTTTGCAAACCCTAAGTGGAAGCATTTGTGCCCAAGAAGCCTGTGTCAATGGCTTTAAGGGAACGAACGAGTTTGAACGAATGCGGAACTACCAAAACTTTATAGAGACGTATTGGTCCCCCTTGCATGAATGGGCCGGCACCTTTTTTAAGGACAATAACATCCAAGCCTATACCGTAAAACAAGTTCAACTGGGTTCCTATGATTTTGATAAAAGCGGATATTGGATCCTTATGAGCCTTAATGACGGTGTACGATCTTCCATTCCTTTCTTTAAAATTCTGGTCCCTCAAAATGCGTATGAGAAAGAGTTGTTGAAACGTCTACCTCCTCCGCGCCCGGGACGAGCGCAGACCATGAACGTACTCTTCCCAATTTCCACTGAAAAGGCAGAGGCCCTGATAAAAAGAAATATCCGTAGCCTTTACTTGGTAAAAAAAGTAACGGTTGTGATGAAAGAGGGGCTAACCATTGCAGGCCGATTTCCACATCCATATGCGTATCATCATGATAGCCCTATCCTGGAAATGTATGAAGATGCCGCTCTAACCAAAAAAACGGGGAGTATTTCTTTGGATAATATCACTCTAAAAAAACCATAAATCAATTTGTTGCATCACTATAATCCCTTGATATGAATCCGTTGTCCAAAAAATTATTTTACGCCGCTATTTTTTTTATGCTCATAAGTAAGGGGCTATCCGGCCAGACCGAGGACGAAATTGAAAAATTAAATACGGCAAGCTATAAGCAGGTAATAACGTTTGCGCCACCCTCCGAAAAGTTTCTACAAATAAAATTGCAATCCCATAAGGGGCTCTTGCGTTTAGGGATAGAGGACAATTGCTATATGTTGCCCGATGGCAGTTATGTTAATCATAAATCCAAGGCTGCCTACCAAAAGGCCGAAAGGGAAATGTGGGAAATAGGTTTGGGCAGAAAGGCCTATTACGAACTCTTGCGGTTCAAATATATGGCATCTATTTATGAGGATATGGATAAGGAGTTCTTCACGACCTACTCCAACAGCATGTATGAAAAAGACAAAAACTCGTGGTTGGCCCAGACCAACCTTTTACGACTGGCAAACGCAGTTACCGCTATTTCCGAGATGCCCCGTTTTTTTTGCAACCCCAAGGAGGCCTGTAACTATGACCCCAACGGTATAAGTTATTGGTATAGGAACGTAGGTGATGTTGTGCCATGGGCAGGTAAAAGGGCCAGTGAATTTAAACAACTGGCGGCCTATACCTCTTATGTAGACGAAAACCTAGCTACCTTACTAAATTGGAAAGATTCCTTTTTTAAGAATGATTCGGAGGAAGGGTATTTGGTCTTGAAAACCTTTGTGCAAACGTACGATTTCAAAAACAAGGGATATTGGTTAAAGCCACGTTCTTTTGTAATTAACGGAAGATTGTTCCCAAGGGTATATCCACAACCTAACACTACAAAAGAACGTAACTTATTGAGCAATAACGGCAAGGAAATACTATTACCCATGTCTCCCGAAAAAGCGGAAGTGTTTTCAGAAAAGGTTAAAAGCCTATATATGGTGCTAAAAGTACAGATCCATATTGAAGGTATCAATATCAACAATGAAAATCTGGACATGAACTATACCCTATCCAGCCCTGTAATAGAGCTGTATACGGATGATAGTTTAACGAATAAATTAGGGGAACTATCCACTGAAACATTAACTCTTAAATAAGAAAATATGTTATCAAGAACCATAAAGACCTGTCTTCTTCTACTTTGTTGTTCAACCTTTTTACAAGTAATACCTATGCAAGCGCAAGATGTTGGTGAAGGTACCATTACCTATAAATCTCCCTCCAAGAAATTTATGGACATCACCATACATTCGTATAACGGCCTTCCCCGTATAGGTGAAGTGTATTTTATACGGGGGGTAACCCCCCCAACCAATCAGAAAGCCTTTAATGTGTTGTTGCAGCTGAAATATATGGAAAAGGCATATGCGGACATGGACAAGAATAAACTTACTACCTATGAGGAGGGGAGATCCGGTGATAAAAAACTGCAGCATTCCTTTGCCGCCCAAAATCATTTGCTAACGCTTGCCAAAGAGCTATGTACAAAGGAAGAGCTTGAAAAATATTTTGGGCCGGAAAAGCAAGCTAAATCCAGTTCATACGGTTATAATAAGAATGCAAACGCACAAAGACTTAACTTTTGGGGCGGAGACCGAAACAATGAATTTGCCCAGCAGCGAGCATACACTTCATTTGTAAAAAACAATCTTGCCGATTTACAGGCATGGAGCCAGCGTTTTTTTGAGGGGGATACGCAAACAGCTTATATGATAAACATTGCCCGCGTTGCTGAATCCTATGATTTCCAAAAAAAAGGATATTGGATACGAATTAATTTAGGAGGTGGTGCCCTCCTTATAGACCAACTTAGGTTTACTCCTTTTGATCAAGATCAGCAAACCGTAATCCGAAAAAAACTGCTTATGCCCATGGCTCCCGAAGAAGCCAAAAAGTATGCTTTCCGGAAACAAAATGCCATTAAGATACTTAGCAAGGTGACCGTTTCCTATGATAAAGAATATAGTACAAACAACTCCAAACCTGCTTTTTCCTTTGAATTGGAGAACCCTATCATAGAAGTATATAACAAAGGGAGGACCTTGACAGAAAAGATCGGGGAGATAAATCTAGAAAAAGCGCTTGCTAAATATTGAGATCTCATTTATCCTAGTAAAACATGTATCCATGAAAATGATAACCCATAAAAAGTTTAGCCGTTTCACGATCACACTATTTACCGTCTTTCTGGTTCAGCTATTAATAGCGCAAACTACGCAATCCCCTTTGGATTTGAACGGTGTCCTTATTATTGAATCCCCCGCTCCAAAATTCAAGCCCATTCATTTACCATCGCATAGGGGATTACCGAGATTTGGGGCGCAAAATTTCTACCAAGCCAACAGAAATCAGCCTAGAGAGGTCTTAAGAGCGAATCAAGCTAAAAAAAAGCTATTGGAACAAGGATACTTAAACTATTGCAACCTATTGGAAATGAAATACCTGTCTTCCTATTTTGACGATATGGACAAGGAATATCTAACCGTATTGACGCGTGAAAACCAAGGAAATAAAAAAGATATCCATTCCAATATCGCCCAGCGTAAATTATTACCCCTTGCGAGCAATGTAAGCTCCAAAACGTTGTTCAGGGATTTTTTTTGCGATGAAAAAACAAACCCTGATTGCAAATACCCTTCGGGACAGTGGGGAGGATCTAGGGATGATTTCGTTATTCAGGAAAAGTATGCCGCCTTTGTTAAGGAACATTTGATGGATTTAAGAGACTGGAGCAAAACCTTTTTTAAGGAAAACAGCCAAACGGTATATTGGGTGCATAAATATAGTTTTAACCCCTACGGAAATCCCACAATACCATATGATTTTAATCGAAATGGATATTGGATGGACGTATTTCCCAGCAGAAACAATCGTAACGCAAAAGGGTTCCAGTTCTATGGCAACGGCAACAATGAAAGTTTCTTTTTTGAATTTCTACCGGAAACCGCTTATGGGAATAAGCATTTGAATAGAATGACGGATCCGAATAGGTATTGGCCAAAAATGTTGATGAAAATCCCTCCTGGGGAGGCGGAAGCCTTGATCAATAGAAAAACCAAAGATCTCTATGCGACCATAAAGGTGAATATCGTCTTTAAAGAAGTCAACGAAGTTAATACCGGTTCTCCCCAATTAACCTATACCTTTCACTTGGCCAGTCCTTCAATAGTGTTTTACGAGGATGTTGAACTCACTAAAAAAATAGGGGAAATATCCTTGGAAAAGCCAATTTATCAGGAATAATCGATTAACCCTGCTATACCTTCATAACCGGTACCCATACCTCTTCCTTGGCATCCGGGTCATTGGGTCTATATGTTTCGGTTAAAATCTCAAAATGTTCGCGCCCATCCAATCGGTAACCAGATTTGGGCATCCAAACATTAAAAATATACCCCATTGTATTTCCGAATGTACTAGCCGGGCCTTTATGGACAAAAACGGCATAAGTACCTCCGGATATGGTATAGGTCTCCATGCCCATGGGAA
>JBCBZE010000044.1:0-14677 GCA_039815505.1 Bacteroidota bacterium
GAACCGGACAGTGAGAAGAAAGGTACTTTAGCCTCGCCCGCTACCGCTTTTGCCAACAAGGTTTTTCCTGTTCCCGGAGGTCCTACCAATAAGGCACCTTTGGGTATTTTTCCTCCCAGAGAGGTATATTTATCCGGGTTTTTAAGGAATTCAACTATTTCCTCGACCTCTTCTTTGGCACCTTCAAGGCCTGCGACATCCTTGAAAGACGTTCTGGTATCGGTTTTTTCATCGAAAAGTTTTGCCTTGGATTTACCAATATTGAAAATCTGACCTCCAGCACCGCCGCCGCCGCCGCCGGACATTCTGCGCATAAGGTAGATCCATATGCCTATGATAAGTACAAAAGGCAGAATACTCAGGAGTAGATTACCGATGACATCGGATTCGGTATCATAATCTACAATGGTATCCAAATTATTGTCCTTCTTAAGGTTTTTGATTTCGTTCTCAAAATTCTGAAGGTCTCCGTAATCCAATATGTATTGTGGGGTCATGCCCGGAGAGAATGCAAAAGGCTTGTCCGAAACATCCTTATGTACATCTTTTTGTAAAGCTTCATCCGTCAAAAATACCTTTGCCTGCCTTGTATTGGTGATAATCAATATTTTATCAATATCACCATTTCTAAGGTACTCCTGTAGCTCGGATGTAGTTGTTTTCTTAGTGTTGGCGAAACTATCGCTACCAAAAAACTGGAATCCGATTAGAAGAACGGCTATCAGTCCGTATATCCACCATGAACTAAACCTAGGTTTTTTTGGATTTGTATTGTTGTTTTCTTTTGCCATTATTTTTATTGATTAAAACTACTTTCCACCATGGTAACCTTAGCGTCTCCCCACAAGCCTTCTATGTCGTAGAACTCCCTAACATGTTTTTGAAAAACATGTATAACCACATTGACATAGTCCAATAATACCCATTCGGCGTTTTCGGAACCTTCTACATGCCAAGGTTTGTCCTTGATCGATTTACTAACAGTTTTTTGGATCGAATTAACTATTGCATTAACATGCGTATTGGAAGTACCATTACAAATTATAAAGTAGTCACAAACGGTGTTTTCAATTTCCCTAAGGTCTAATAAATTTATGTCATTTCCCTTAACTTCTTCTATTCCATGTAAGATTAAAGCGATTAACTCATCTGCGCTAGCTTTCCTTTTCTGCATTCAAATTTTTTAGTTTCTACAAAGTTATTATTTTTTTATTTTCTTAGCTATTGTTTTTAACATAACATTTTACATATAATCAACAGCTTACCCATGCAAATAATCAAACTTGATGCCACGGATTCGACAAATTTGTACTTAAAAAATTTGATGGCTTCGCACACCTTGGAAGATTATACCGTGGTAACCGCTAAAAAACAGTTGAAGGGAAGGGGGCAAATGGGTACCATATGGCAATCAGAAAAGGATAAAAACCTTACTTTCAGTGTTTTAAAAAAATATAATGATGTGCGTATCACCCATCGTTTTTTTTTAAATATTTGCGTTTCCCTTGCTATTTATGATAGTCTAAAATATTTTCATGTACCTGATATTCGTATTAAATGGCCTAACGACATTATGTCAGGTTCCTCAAAGATATGTGGTATACTTATAGAGAATATCCTGAACGGTCAAAACATCCAGGCATCTATTATAGGTGTTGGTCTTAACGTAAACCAAACGGAATTCAAGGGGCTCAATGGTGTTTCTTCCTTAAAGCTACTTTTGGGGGGACATTTTAATTTGGAAGAAGTATTACATAAAATATTGGATAATCTAAAACAGTATTTTTCACTGTCCGACGAAAAACCTTGGGAGTATTTTAGCAATTCTTATCAACGACTATTGTTTCGCAAGGACAAGCCTTCTACATTCAAAAATAAATCAGGTGAACTGTTCATGGGTTTCATAAAGGGGGTTTCGCCAGAAGGGAAACTACTTGTGAACCTCGAAGATATGGTACTAAAGGAATTTGACTTAAAGGAAATTCAACTGCTTTACTAGATTTTCCCCAAATTATCTGCTAAAGTACCCATGAAATTGGTAATAGGCGTCTTTATCATCATGGCCATCATTGCATTGAATTCTCCCTCAAAACTTAGGGTAACCTCACTTTTACCTTCGTCCAAAGCCTTGATATCGGCCGTGAGCGTAAAAGGTAATTTATCGCTGGCGGCGCCCAACACAATTTTGTTATGAGGGAGCTGTTCTTTACGTTGTAGCACAATCTCTGGCATTCCGCTCAATGCAAAAAGAAATCTATCCTCATTGAGTACTTCAAATTTGCTAATATTTTCGGGCATTAGCGTTTCAAAGTTTTTAAGATCGGTCAAAAAGTCAAAAGTAATCTCTTGACTCTTTGGGACTATTTTTTTAGGGGTTTCTATAAACATATTTTCTTAGTGTTGCCATTGGGACGGATCACTTTTCCATTCCAATAACGTTTTTAACTGTTCTTCTTTTATATATTGCGTATCGGACGCTTGTTGAATGATATGATTATAATCACAAAGGGTGTGCAATTCAATGTTGTTCCGTTTAAAGTTTTCCTCGGCCACGGCAAAACCATACGTAAAAATGGCTACCATTCCCTTTACTTTTGCTCCACTTCCTTTGAGTGCTTCCACAGCATTTAAGCTGCTCTTCCCGGTACTTATCAAATCCTCAATAACAACAACGGTCCGATCGGGTTCTAAATGACCTTCCACCTGATTTTTCCTTCCATGTGATTTAGCTTCTGGACGCACATAAACAAAGGGAAGTCCCAACTGCTCGGCAACAAGCATACCAATGCCTATTGCTCCCGTAGCAACGCCGGCTATGGCATCTGGTTTTCCATAGAGCGTCTCTACCTGTTTCGCCATTTCCTCACGCACATAATTTCTAATGACGGGGTAGGAGAGAATGATTCTATTATCGCAATAAATGGGTGATTTCCATCCGGAGGCCCATGTAAATGGATTTTCTGGTTTCAACTTTATTGCATTAATTTGCAACAGAAGTTCTGCTGTTTTTTTGGCGGTGTCTTTGTCTAAAACCATGACGCAAATGTATAAAGTTTTTGTTAATGAAGCGCCCCTCATTTTAACAAATAAAGTTTCGGAAACGGCAAATAGCAACTATTTTTTATTAAATGGAGAAGCGATCAATGATGCTATAGATGCACTTTCAAAAAAGAAACTGACCGAAGCCTATATTTACCATCCCAATCATGAAGAAATACTGAAAAAATTCACTAATAAAATTCCTTTGGTGGTCGCAGCCGGAGGTGTGGTGACCAATAAAGAAGGCAAGGTTCTATTTATCTATCGAAATGATAAATGGGATTTACCAAAAGGTAAGTTGGACAAAGGAGAATCCATTGAGGAAGCTGCGCTGAGAGAAGTTGCTGAGGAAACAGGGGTAAAGGGGTTAAAAATCGAGAATTTTTTGAGAACTACGTATCATGTTTTTAAAAGAAACGGAACCTATAAACTTAAGGAGGTACATTGGTTTGCCATGAAAACGGGCTACGATGGCAAGTTAAAGGGACAAAAAAGTGAAGGCATCGTAAAGGTTAAATGGAAAGGCCCAAAAAAAATACAGAAGGCATTGGCCAACTCCTACACCAATATCAAAATACTTTTTGAGGACTAAAGAGGATTTCCCGGGGGATCTTTTTTTAGCAAGCGATACACAGGATATTGTAGGTGGGCTTTTTCGTAGTGGGCCGATTTTTTAAATAACCAATCCAATTGAGCATACCAATTGGAAGCAAACTCTTCATCAGTAGCCTTTTTAAATAAGAATGTTTCACGCAATCGTTCGTCTTTTTCCAACATTTCCAAGGCTTCATCTTCAAAAACATAAGGGGAGAAACCTTCTTTTTGTTGTAGAATGGTATCAAAAAAATTCCAGTTAAAAAAAGAATCGGTCGCTTCTGGCTCCAAGGTCTCTAAAATATATCGAATTCCTTCTTGATTCGTAGGGATTACGTAGTCTCCCTCTAGAAAATATACCTCCCCTGATTTTTTCGAAACTTCGGTATCGTAATGTAGATAATGACCTTCATAAGGGTTTTGCCTGGTGCTATATTCCTCGATTCGATAGTTTTCAACCCATAGAACAGTGTCCTTTTCCAATGTACGGTAAGTTATTCCATTTCTATCCATATAGGTCATTATTTTACCCCACCCCTTTCTTATGAGGTAAGCTTCCGGGATTTCGACCGTGCGGGCAGGACGATAATGGTTCTTGTATGTGGCCTCCTTGGTAAACGGTTTGGCTCTGTTGTAGGAAAGCCTTGGAAATCCGGTAACTTCACTTTCTAAGGTATCCGCCTCATATCCCTTGAAATTAAGGATGGAAGTCTTGGTGGTATCTATTTCCCATGAAACCGGATAGCGCTTCCAATTTGCTCTGTCTTCGGAAGCTTTTTTTCTAAGTTTCTTTATTTTTTTTGTATTGTTTTCTGCAATATCGGCTATTTTGGTCATGAGCTCATAAGTGCCCTCCACCCTTTTTTTATAGGGTTTTAGCATGTGGGTCTCTACCATCAGCCCCAATGTATTCCAAAGTGTGGTATAGCCCGTAGAATATCGGGGATGGTCCATAAACTGTGAAAACCCTTTCTCCGGTGCTTGGTTAAACACGTTTACATAAGGTGTAATATCCCAACCGGTCTCTGCCAAGGATCTTTCAAGATCAGGCATCATTTCTTGATGGAGATATGTGCCAAGGTCTCCCCCTAATTTGTTATGCTGCGTAAAAAGATGTGTAAGGGTATATTGATAATCGGCCCCATTACTAACATGATTATCAATAAAAATATCTGGTTTTACCAAATGAAAAATGGTAGCAAAAGTTTTTGCGTTCTTGGTATCATTCTTTATAAAATCACGGTTTAGGTCATAATTTTGGGCATTGCCCCGGAACCCATAGGACTTAGGCCCATTTTGGTTTGCCCTGGTAGTGGAGTTCCTATTCAAGGCACCACCAACGTTATATATGGGAATAGTGACCAATACTGTATTCTTCAACGGTTTCAAGTGCTCCAAGGCAAAGTCCCTGAACAAAAGCATGGTAGCATCTATACCATCGCTTTCTCCGGGATGTATGCCGTTGTTGATTAGAATAACGCTTTTGTCCTTCCCTATTTTTTGAAAGTTGAAATCACTATCAGCATTATAGGTAACTACATGCAGTGGAAAACCACTATCTGTCTCTCCTATAGTTTGGATATTTATTTCGGGAAATTCTTTTGCTAGCTGAATATAGAAATCAATGGTTTGGAGATAGGTAGCGGTTTCCTCTCCTTTGGAAAGTTCGAAATGGGTTTGGAAATCACCTACCTTATCCTCTTTTTGCGTTTCGCAGGAAATAAAAAATACAACTATAAAAAATATATGGAGAAGTCTCATAGGTTTGAATTTTTTACTTCAAACTATGAACAAAATTACGCAAAATAAGCTACTCTTATTTAAGCAGCTTTTGTTATTTCCCCTATTTCCCTTTTGCGAATGGGCTTACTAATATATTCTACCACATGATGGGTTTTGGATTTATATATTTCGGATTTTTCCAAGTCCAATTTGTCGATTGAAGAGGTTATTATATTCACCCTTATCTTTTTTGTTATAGGTTGCGCAATAAACTCTTCCAAGAATTGCCAACCATCCATAATAGGCATATTGATATCCAAGAAAATGATATCGGGGAGTTTTTCATTTTTAGCTATTCTATCCCTAATGGCATCAATAGCCAATTTTCCATTGCCGTAGGTTTCTATAGCTTCGCATATATCCAAAGATCCCAACAACTTTTTAATCCCAAAAACGGTTATGGAATCGTCATCAATTATGAAAATCGAATTAATTTCTTTCATTAAAATAAATATTAAAAATTGTTCCTTTGCCGACTTCGCTACAGGTGATTATTTTACCGTTCATGGACTCTACCTGATTCTTGGTGATAAAGAGTCCTATACCTCTTGCATCAGGATGGTTATGAAAGGTTTTATACATTCCGAACAGTTTGTCCCCATGTTTTTTAAGATCTATACCCAATCCATTATCCTCTATACTTAAAATGGTGTAACCATTAGCACTATTTGAGCTTAGTTTAATTCTGGGATCCCGCCTGGGATCTCTATATCTTACGGCATTGGTAATAAAGTTCATCAATATACTATCTATATATTCCGGTATGGCATTAATATATGTATCATCCGAAATATGATTAAAAATCTTTGCATTATGGTTTTTTAAATAAGCGGATAGGTTGTTTTCCGTAGTGCTTATTTTGTCATTTAGCCGAACCCTTTTTTTCTCGTGATTGGTGTTGGTGTTAATCGCAATGACTTCATTTAGATTGTCCAATGTATCCAACAGATTATCGGACGCATCAACTAACATGTCAACAATTTTTTTCTTTTCGTTTTCCTCCTTTTCATTGATCAAAAACTCCAAGAGCATAGAAAAATTGGCGGTATGTGATCTAAGGTTATGGGATACAATATGAGCGAAATTGATTAACTTTTTGTTTTGTGAGGAGGTAACGTTTATAAGACTTCTAAGATCTTCCTCTTTTTGCTTAAGGTCAGATATATCCAGGCTTATACCAACCAGTCCGGTTATTTCCCCATCATCATCCTTTAATGGAATTTTGGATGTAAGAAAGGTGGTAGCGGTACCATCTTTTTTTAGGTTTAAGGTTTCTTTTCCTAAAATCGGAACAAATGAATGCATGACACTTAGATCTTCTTCGCGAGAGTTTCTTGCCGTTGTCTCATCAAAGAACTCAAAGTCATCCTTGCCAATGATCTGACTTTCATTTTTAAGCCCACAAAATTCTATTTCCGATTTATTGGCCAATACCTTCTTGGATTCTAAATCTTTTATGAAAACGTTCAAGGGCAGGTGGTCTATCAATGTTCTTAACAGTTGTTCGCTTTCCTTGGTTTTTAATTCTGAGATTATGGTATCGTTTATATCTTGCAAAGTTCCAATAAGGCCCAAGAATTTATTATCCTTGTAAACTGGTCTTCCGGCAGCTATAACCCATATTTCCTTGCCCTTGGCAGTGACCAGCTGTAGTTTTTCGCTCCAAGGTATGCCCTTGCTCATGGCCCTATCTATAGACATGGCAAGGGTATTTCTACTGTACCCTTCTTTATAGAAATTTATACCATGCTCAAGATCTGGTTTATAGTCCATGGGGACTTCATGAATCGTCTTGGTCATAGTACACCAAGATAATTCATCTTTTACAGCGTCGTATTCCCAACTCCCGATTTTGGCAATTTCCGATTTTTCATTTAAAAGAAATTCTAGTTTGTCCAGTTTTAAATCGGTAAGTACCTCATTGGTTACATCCTGTGTATGGATAATAACACCTATGATATTTTCATCATCATCATACCAGGGCGAATTTGTCCACTTAAACCACTTTTCATTCTTCTCATCGTCCAGATAGCGTTCCATACCTGACTGACTTGGCATGCCTAAAAGACAATCGTCCAAAACTTTTTTCCAATCCGCGCTTATTTCGTGAAATAAGTGCCGTAAGTTCTTACCGATTACATCATCATAAGTAAAATCAAAAGCGTCTATCCACTGATCCGAAGCATATACAACCCTTAACTTTCTATCAATAAAAGCAGTTGCCTGTGGCAATTGTTTTATTAAATAGTGGTTAGGGGATATTTTACTTTCACGCAACATTTGTTGTATTTTCCTACTAATGTAAAGTGAATTTTCTACATATGTTATAGTTTGTTGTGAATTATTCAAAACTAGTTGTGTCCATTACTATTTGTATAGACTACGGAGCAAAAGGATAATTAAAAGAAGGTTTTTTCTTACTATTTGGGTGACATAAGGGGCTGAAAAGAGTTTTTTTTAAAAAACTTCCCAAGAAGCATCATATTCGCCCAAATTACTTACTCCAACCTTACCGTATCGGGAACAAGTTCTGTGTAATCTCCATGATTCCTGATTACATCACGTACAATGGAAGAGCTAATGTATGACTTGCCCGATGAAGTGAGCAAAAAGACGGTCTCAATTTCCGAAAGTTTACGGTTGGTATGGGCAATAGCTTTTTCAAAAGCAAAATCTCCAGGGTTACGAAGTCCTCTAAGGATAAAATCCGCGTCCATTTTTTTACAGAAATCAACAGTCAGTCCCTTGTAGGTCATTACTTTTATTTTGGCCTCGTCCTTAAAGGCATCTATTACAAATTGTTTACGCCGATCTAATGAAAACATATATTTTTTATCGGCATTGACACCAATAGCTATAATAAGTTCATCAAAAAGCGTAATACCGCGTTTAATGATATCATAGTGGCCTAACGTAAGTGGATCAAAGGAACCGGGAAAGATAGCGCGTCTCATGTGCAATTTTAATTGTAGCGGTTAAAGATAATTAATTTTATCCCAAAGCCTCGATGATGGCGTTTTCAAATAATTCGGATAGGTCAATACCGGCAAATCTTGCTTGTTGCGGTAGGATACTTTCCGTGGTCAACCCGGGAGTGGTGTTCATCTCCAACATATATGGTTCGTCCCCTACAAATATGAATTCGCTCCTAGAAAAACCGGTCATTTTCAGAATATCATATGCACGCCGTGCAATATCGACAACTTTTTCCTGTTGTTCAGGGCTTATTCTTGCCGGGGTAATTTCTTGGGACTTTCCTTCATATTTTGCTTCATAATCAAAAAAATCGTTCTCGGAAACAATTTCGGTTATGGGTAGCACCTTTGTTTTTCCTTTGTACTTTATAACTCCTACCGATACTTCAATACCATCTAGGAAAGCTTCGATAATAATTTCATCGTCTTCTTCATAGGCTTTCTCTATAGCTGGTACAAGTGCTTCTTTTTCGTGAACCTTGGAAATCCCAAAACTGCTTCCTGCCCTATTGGCCTTTACGAAGCAGGGCAGCCCTACTTTTTCTATAATCATCTCTTCGTCCACAGGGTCACCAAGGTTCAAATAGTAGGATGCCGCGGATTGTATACCGTAGGGCCTAAGTGTGCTAAGGAGATCTCTTTTATTGAAGGTCAACGCTGCTTGATAATATCCGCAGGATGTCTGGGGAATGTTTAAAAGTTCAAAATAAGCTTGCATCAGGCCATCTTCCCCGGGAGTACCGTGAACGGCATTGAAAACACAATCAAAATTAAGGATTGTTTCCTCGAAATTAACGGAAAAATCGTCGCGATTCACTTCATATTCCTTTCCGTTATCGGTCACATAAACCCATTTATCCTTAAAAATATGAATAGGATAGGTATTAAATTTTTTCTTATCCAAATATTGGTGGACTACACTTCCGCTTTTCAGGGATATTTTGTATTCACTGGAATACCCTCCCATGATAATGGCTATATTTTTTTTCATGCCGTCTCCAAACTAAACCGTTAAAACAAATATCACTTTTTCAAAGCAAAGAAAAAAGCATTGGGTTTTATATCTTTGTTCCAACAAAAAAGTTGTTATGAAGAATTTTTTAAACTTTTTAAGGAGTAAAATTTTTCTTATCCAATTGGGGCTTGCCCTATTAGTATCCATTCTATTGGTCTTTTTAACATTGCAATGGCTAAAAAACTCCACTAATCATGGCGAGTTTGTAGAAGTACCGGACTTTTCCAAAATGTCGGTCATGGATATGCGCAAGGCGGTGGAAGAAGCAGGGTTGCGCTATGAAGTTTTGGACTCCGCCAACTATAATCCAGATTATCCTAGATTCTCCATAATAGATCAGAACCCTCCTGCTGGCAATAAGGTAAAGGAGAACAGAAAAATATATTTTACGGTTAACCCATCGGGGTATAAAAAAGTAACCGTTCCCCAAATTATACAGGTTACCCAGCGGAATGCCACTTCTATGCTTCGTGCGGTGGGCCTAGATGTTCAAAGGGTTACACATATCGATGAATTGGGCAAGGATATGGTTTATTATATAAAGCATAAGGGCAAGAATATTGCACCTGGTGACAAATTGCCCAAAACCTCGAAGATCGAACTGATCTGCGGAAACGGGAAAATTTCAGGTAGGGCACAGGTTAAGGCCGATTCCGAATAGTTATGGCATCGCAGCACAACCCAATATCCAACGAGGATGAGCTTTTTGAACATCATAGATTTACCGCTTCCAACGGACAAGATCCGTTGCGAGTGGATAAATTTTTAATGAACTTTATTGAGAACGCCACCCGGAACAAAATTCAACAAGCGGCAAAAGACGGCCATATTTGGGTCAATGACCGTATTGTTAAGCAAAATTATAAGGTGAAGGCCGGAGACGAGGTAAAAGTGATGTTCGAACATCCTCCTTATGAATTTTTGTTAACGCCCGAAGCTATTCCATTGAATATTATCTATGAGGATGATGCGCTGCTAGTGGTCAATAAACCTCCGGGCATGGTTGTGCATCCCGGGCATGGTAATTATTCCGGGACCCTAATAAATGCCTTGGTGCATCATATTGATAACTTACCGGTGAACAGTAATGAGAGACCGGGCCTGGTACATCGAATCGATAAAGATACTTCCGGGCTTTTGATCGTAGCAAAGACAGAAATGGCCATGGCACATTTGGCCAAACAGTTTTTTGATAAAACAACGGAACGCGAGTATGTTGCCTTGGTATGGGGAGATCCAAAGGATGACGAGGGGACTATTGAAGGCCATATTGGACGTAATCCAAAAAATCGGCTACAAATGCAGGTTTTTCCAGAGGGAGATCAAGGCAAGGAAGCCATAACACACTATAAGGTCCTGGAACGTTTGGGATATGTAAGCTTGGTCTCCTGCAAATTAGAAACCGGTAGAACACATCAGATACGCGTACATCTGAAGTATATAGGTCACACCCTATTTAACGATGAGCGCTATGGAGGGGATAAAATTTTAAAAGGGACTACCTTTTCCAAATACCGTCAGTTTGTGGAAAACGCCTTTACGATATTGCCCAGACAGGCCTTGCATGCCAAAACTTTGGGCTTTGTGCATCCTGTTTCTGGAGAATTTATGCGATTTAGCTCCGAAATTCCCGAAGATATGTTGCATTGTATTGAGAAATGGCGGCATTATACCAAGCATCAAAGGTAAAGGATAAATTTCATTGATATGGGTATTGAAAACTCCTTTGGCTAGGATAGATTATCCAAAAAATCCTTTTTAATTTTATAGCAAACATTGAGCATATGAAAATTGTAGTATCACCGGCCAAATCGTTGGATTTTGAAACTAAATTGCCCACTTCAAAACATACGCAGTCCGTTTTTTTAAAGGAGTCCGAACAATTGAACAAAGTACTCCTAAAGAAAAAACCGAAGGCCCTGTCCAAACTCATGGGCATTTCCGATAAATTGGCCGAACTGAATTGGGAGCGCAATCAAAGCTTTAACCTGCCGTTTACCACAGATAATGCAAGACCGGCGGTGTATGCCTTTAATGGCGACGTATATCAAGGATTGGATGCTTATACCATTCCGGAGAACAAATTGGATAAATTACAAGATACCTTACGGATTTTATCCGGGCTTTATGGAGTTTTAAAACCGTTGGACCTTATACAGCCCTATAGGTTGGAAATGGGAACATCACTAAAAATGGGTCGCAAAAAGAACTTGTACGAGTTTTGGAAGAAACCCTTGACAACCCATCTTAATTCCACATTGGGAGATAACGAACTCTTCATCAACCTGGCCAGCAACGAATATTTTGGGGCAGTCGATACAAAAACCTTAAAAGTTCCCGTGATTACCCCTATTTTCAAGGATTGGAAAAATGATAAATTAAAGGTCATCAGTTTTTTTGCAAAAAAGGCGAGAGGCTCTATGGTACGCTATATTTTAGATACCGATGCCAAGACCTTGGAAGACATCAAAGGTTTTGACCGCGATGATTATATGTTTAGCAAAGAACATACCTTACGTGAAGACCAACCGGTTTTTGTACGTTAACCTGCCTTTTCCAATAGATAACGTAGAAGGCAATTATCAAAACAATGTTTTTCCACCGCAAGTAGTCCATGGTTGTTATCTGCCATACCATGAAATAAAACGAATAGTTGAATCGGCACCATTACTTTTGGCGGTCACGGTGAAAATAGCTATGATTTTTTCTTGACCGCACTTTTTTTAGTGCTAACCACATTAGTTTTCTTAGCCTTTCCAGGTCTTCTAGCCCCGTAAGATTTATTGGCTATTTTGCCTCTTCTGGTTTTTTTATCACCTTTTCCCATGTGTACTACTTTATAGATTCCCCTTTAAGATACCTTTTTAGAACAAGAAATTCAAACGACCGGTCAAAAGCGAAATTTCAGGGATAGGACTATGCTTATGTTTAAGGTTAAATAATTATGGTAACCATTAATTTTTAACAAAATACCGTCATTTTATGGTTTTATGACATTGGGATGCTAAAACAAAAACAGTAGTTTTGTTTGTAACGATTATTTGGCCAAAATTAGTTTTGGAAACCTTGGTTCGGATAATACCAATTTAAAACACAAATTTCTCATTACATAGAAATAAACCATTAGCATGCAGCAATCGGAAAAATTAGAAGAGTTTAAAAAATCGGTAAACAACAAGTTTAATGTCTACAACAGCTTGTTTCTAAACTTGCCCTATCACAACATAGAAAATGTAGGCATGGTTATCCCTTTAATGCTGGATCAATGCCAAAAAGGACTTAGTGCCGGTCGTAATCCCAAAGAAATATTGGATGCTTTTTTTCAGAACTTTTTAAACATTGCCTCTGAAAAGGAGCGGATAGATTTTATGTTCAGGATTATCCAGTATGTGGAAAGACAGGTAGTATTGTTCGATAGTGTTGAGGATGCCGCATTTCCTAAAATGCAGGAACACAGCAGTTCCTTGTCCATTAAGGATTATTTTCAATTGGTGGATAAAAATAAAAGTTGGGATAAAATTGCTGAAAAGTTATCTACATTCAGCGCACGCATTGTACTCACCGCACACCCTACACAATTTTACACCCCTGCCATATTGAACATCATTGTAGGGCTAAGAAATCTTATATTGAAAGATAAGATAGATGATATTGCCATTACCTTACAACAGTTGGGGCTTACCTCGCTTATAAATGCAAAAAAACCAACTCCCCTGGACGAAGCAAAGAATATTATTTATATACTTAGAAATGTGTATTACGATGCCATAGGGGATTTATACACGTACTTAAAAAATAACATCAAAAACAATGACTTTGACAACCACAATATCATGAAATTGGGTTTTTGGCCCGGTGGTGACCGTGACGGAAACCCATATGTAACAACCGATATTACCAAGGATGTAGCAGATGAATTACGGACCACTTTAATGAAATGTTATTATAATGATTTAAAAAGGTTGCACAAAAAACTAACGTTTAGTGATTTACAAGATGATATATTCCAGTTGCGGGAGAACTTGTACACGGCAATGTTCAATCCTGAAAAAGTAGTAGGATATGAGGCTATAATCAACCCTTTATTGAATATACGGGGTATTTTGATCAATAAATATAACCGCTTGTATCTTAAGGATTTGGATGCTTTAATAGATAAGGTTAAAATCTTCAAGACACATTTTGCTACGCTGGATATCAGACAAGATCACAGTATCCATTTAAAAGTAATGGAAACGGTACTTAAGAAGAATAAGATAATATCCGAAAGCATCGGTGAACTTTCTGAAAGTGAATTGGTCCATATAGTATTGCATAAGGATATAAAGCTTTCTCCAGAAGATTTTGAAGAGGCAATTGTTAAGGATACCATTAAGAACATATTACAATTAAAGGATATTCAAAAGAAAAATGGTGAAGAGGGATGTAACCGTTATATCATTAGTAATTCGGAGGATGTATTCTCCATTCTTTTTGTTTACGGGCTCTTTAGATGGTGCGGACTAAAAGAAGAAGAGATACAGTTTGATATTGTCCCGCTTTTTGAAACCATGAAGGGAATGGACGGTGCAAAAGCTACCATGCAATATGTTTTTGATTTACCTGAATATAAAGCGCACTTACAGCGAAGAGGTCAAAAACAAACCATTATGTTAGGTTTTTCCGACGGAACCAAGGATGGAGGATATTTAAAGGCTAACTGGTCCATATTTAAGACCAAAGAAACCTTATCGGCGGTGTGTGATCAAAATAACATTAAAGCTATATTTTTTGATGGCCGTGGTGGACCACCGGCCCGTGGGGGAGGAAAAACACATCGCTTTTATGCTGCACAGACCAAGGAAATTGCAAATAACGAAATTCAACTAACCATACAAGGACAGACCATTACAAGTACCTATGGTACCAAAGAACAGTTTGTGTTCAACTGTGAACAATTGCTGACAGCTGGTCTATCCAACAATTTTTTTGGCAAAGAGAATGTAATAGCAAAAGAATCAAGGGAGTTGATAGAGGAATTATCCGAATTAAGTTTTGTTGCATATGACACCCTTAAGCATCATGACAAGTTTATGTCCTATTTAGAAAATATGAGCACCTTAAAATATTATACAAAGGCCAATATTGGAAGTAGGCCAGGGAAAAGGGGCAATAAGGCCAAACTAGAATTATCCGATTTAAGGGCCATTTCCTTTGTAGGTTCATGGAGCCAGTTAAAGCAGAACGTGCCGGGATATTTTGGAATGGGAACTGCCATAAAAAACTTGAAAGA
>JBCBZE010000248.1:0-5403 GCA_039815505.1 Bacteroidota bacterium
AATCTAGACGTTCTTAAATAAAACGTATAAGCCTGTTCCATGCGACCCAGCTTAGCCGCCTGGATACTATGGACGCAAGGTGAAAGTGAAGATTCATGCACAGTGAAGGGTTCATAAAAATCAAAATGTCTTTCCAATTCTTCCAGCGTAAAATGATCTTCGAACAGATAAAAACCTTGGAGCGTATCCGCTTGTTTAATATAAGGAGAGCGTAAAATACGGTCCCAACTCCATTTTTGATTAATGGGTCGTTGTGATTTATCCAAATCAGCGACCGTAATCAATTCCTTATCCAAAAATCCATCTTGTTGTAAAAAGATATTTTGTTCCTTGGCATACGGAAAATACATAGCATTGGCTACCTCTGACCACATCTCGGTCTCTTGATCCGTAAGTTGAGCATGCCCCACTACCCTTTTATAATCGTCTGGATAACCATCTTTGACTTTTTGCAATTGCTCCAGGGTATAATTAATACACCATTTGGCCAGATAATTGGTATACCAATTGTTATTCACATTATTTTCATATTCATTGGGTCCTGTTACCCCAAGGATCACATATTTATTTTTCTGTTTGGAAAAAGTTGCTCTTTGGTGCCAGAAACGGGCTATACCGATAAGCACTTCCAGACCCATTTCAGGAATGTAGGTATAATCGCCCGTATATCGGTAATAATTATAAATTGCAAAAGCTATGGCCCCGTTTCGATGAATTTCCTCAAAAGTAATTTCCCATTCGTTGTGGCATTCTTCCCCGTTCATGGTTACCATAGGATAGAGTGCGGCGCCATTGCTAAAACCAAGCTTCTGGGCATTCTCTATAGCCTTTTCCAAATGGTTGTACCTATACGTCAACAGATTCCTGGCCACTTGTTGGTCCTTGGTTGCCATATAAAAGGGAATACAATAGGCCTCTGTATCCCAATAGGTACTTCCACCATATTTTTCACCCGTAAATCCTTTTGGACCGATATTCAATCTGGAATCTTTACCCAGATATGTGTGGTTCAATTGTAAGATATTAAAACGGATTCCTTGCTGTGCTTTTGCATCACCTTCTATAGTGATATCGCTCATCTCCCAAATCTGGGCCCAAGCCTGTTTTTGTTTCTCCAACAAACTGTCATAGCCAATGGTCGTAGCTTGCTTTAATACATTTTCTGCCGCACTTATTAAGTCGTTCTTCCCATGGTTTGTGGAAACGGTATAACCTCCAAACTTGAACAGTGTAATAACCTCACCGGCATCAACGCTATGTTCATAGCTATGATGCGCTTGCATTTCATCCAATTTTGTAGATGGTGCTTTATCCAGCATCTCACCTTTGTAGGTTATTCGAGATTCCATAAAGGTACAGGTCGCAAAGTTGGTTTTCATGGTATGTGCCTCAATGAAGGCCCGATTGCCATCTGAGGTAACACCGGTAGTGTTCCAAAACTTATCGTCCCAATTGGTGTCTTCATTGGTAATACCACTATCCAAATAGGGGTTAAACCGTATTGTTACACTTTTATTTAAGGGGGAAACATTGTACTTGATAGCCCCAACCTCGTCCAAATCCAAACTCAGGAACCGAGTAACCTGGACAGAGATTTCGATATCATTGGGTAAAACCGCGGTAAAACTACGTTGATACCATCCTTCCTTCATGTTAAGCTCCCTTCTAAAATTGTCTACCCTTTTACAGGTATTTAAATCCAAGGGGGTATCATTGACAAAGACGTTGATTCCTATCCAACTAGGTGCATTTAGCACTTTCGCAAAATATTCGGGGTATCCATTTTTCCACCAACCTACTTTGGTTTTATCCGGATAATAGACTCCCGCTATATAACTACCCTGAAAGGTAGGTCCAGAATAGGTTTCTTCAAAATTCGCCCTTTGGCCCATGGCACCATTGCCTATACTAAAAAGGCTTTCGGAAGATTTAACGCGTTCCTGATCAAATCCTTCTTCTATAATGGACCACTCATTTGGCTTAATATAATCTTGATTCATTGTAATTGGTGGGTTAATTGTTCAATAAATTTCAAACTTATTTCCGTAAAATCCTTAAAATTATATTGTGCATGGGACAGAACGTTTTTTTCTCCTATTCCTATACTTATCATGCCTGCCCTGTTGGCCGCTTCTATTCCTGCTACTGCATCTTCAAAAACAGTACAATTTTCAGGGCTAACGCTTAATTGGTCAGCGGCAATTAGAAATACCTCTGGATCAGGTTTGGCCTTAGTTACCGCATTGCCATCCACAATAGCATCAAAATAAGTCAATAACTTCACCTTTTCCAAAATAGGCCGCGCATTTTTACTAGCGGATCCCAAGGCCATAGGAATATTTTTACTCTTTAGATAATGTAAGACTTTGGGAACGTCCGGAAGAATCTCGGATTCATCCATTTTTTCGATGTAGGACAGATAGTCCTCGTTCTTTTCGATCAACCAAGCATCAAATTGCTGTTGGGATACGGTTATGCCTCCAATTTCCAATAAAATCTCCAAGCATCTTCTGCGACTTACCCCCTTAAAGTCCTCGTTCTGTTCTTCCGTGAATTCAAATCCTAAATGATTTGCCAATTTCTTCCAAGCTAAATAGTGATACTTGGCGGTATCCACAATGACGCCATCCAAATCGAATATAAATCCGGTTTTATCCATAATTAATAAATGTTGTATCGTAAAATTAAATTAATTGATTGTAGATTCCCTTTCCATCAGGGTAGCTTTTAAAACTTGTGTCTTAAATTGCTCTTCATCTGTCTCTCCCTCCACTTTTTCAATAAGCATCTGGGCGGCTATTTCCCCCATTTGTTCGCCGTGCTGTGCAATGGCCGTTAAACCGGGATTGGCATATTTGGAGAGAATACCGTCCGTAAATCCTATAAAAGAAACATCTTCGGGAACTTTAAGGCCTCTCTTTTTAATAAGTCTCATACTATGAACGGCGAATATTTCATTGACACATAAAACGGCATCAATTTTTTCTCTATCAAAAAACGCGTTGACCGCATCGTCATCGACTTCCATATCGGGCAGTTCCAAAATCAAATCTTCATCAATCTTCATCCCATTGTCCCTAAGTGCCTGTCTATAACCCTCGCCTCTCTCCCTGCTTACACTAAAATAATCCTCGGTCGTAATAAGGGCTATTCTTTTTCTGCCGTTATCGATCAACTTTTTAACCGCGGAGTACGCACCTTCCTTGTCATTTATAATAACCTTATCGCACTGCACTTCATCGGTGACCCGATCAAAGAGCACCAAAGGTATACCTTGTTCCGTAACCTCCTTTAAATGATTGTAATCCTTTTTTTGCTGGGTACCTGCGGACAGGGCCATAATAAAGCCGTCAATACTACCATTGGCCAGCATTTCCATATTAATGACCTCCTTGTCAAAGGATTCATCGGAAACACATACGATTACATTATACCCTTTGGCATTTGCAAATTTTTCTATCCCCCTGATTACGGTAGTGAAAAAATAATGTACGATATCAGGGATCACCACCCCGATATTTTTGGTTCGCTTGTTCTTTAGACTTATGGCTATATTATTGGGCTTGTAGTTGTAGAGCTTGGCAAAAGCTTGAATTTTCTCTTTGGTATCCCTACTAATTTCCTCGCTATTTTTAAGCGCCTTGGAAACCGTGGAAATGGAAACTTCCAATTCACGGGCAATATGCTTAAGGGTTATTTTTCTTTTCAAGTTTTAGTTCATTTGATTAATTGATTCCTCTAAAAAAGGAAAATTAAGTATTAAAAAAACAATACGTGTAAAATTGTTTTTTTTTAACAACAAAAGGAAGCGTTGATAATAATATGACATAGAATCATTGGAAAAGTTAAGATTTATATAAAATAAAAAATACTATATTTGCTTGGATGATTGTTGAATTTCACATTTTAATCGAGATATATTAAGGATACCATAATTTACGGAACAATAGTTTGCGAGTCTACTATTTTTTAAAAGTTATTAACACGAAACCGTTTTCGTAGTTCTTAATATATACGATACAAAGAAATTAACAATTTTTTTACATATGTTTAAACCTTGAATTAAAATTAACTAAACTTAAATTAATTATTTATGAAGATTACGCTACTAAAAAGCTTTCTACTTGTTGGAGTATTTTTATGCTTCGGACTGGTAAAAGCTCAAGAAGTGTCAGGTACGGTTTCTGATGCAAGCGGTCCTCTGCCCGGGGCCAGTGTTGTTGTTAAGGGAACTACCAATGGTACACAAACAGACTTTGATGGTAATTATACCCTAAGTGATGTGGGCAGTGACGCAGTATTGGTTTTTAGTTACATTGGATTCAGCTCTCAGGAAATTGCTGTTAATGGTCAAACGACCATTAATGTAACGTTACAAGAAAGTGCTGATGAATTGGATGAAGTTGTAGTTGTTGGTTATGGTACACAAACCAGAAGAACATCTGTTGGTGCCGTGGAGAGTGTAAAAGCTGAGGAGTTCAACAAAGGCGTTATCGTAAATCCACAACAATTGATCCAAGGTAAAACGGCCGGTGTTCAAATTTCTGCAACCACTGGTGAACCAGGGGCCGCGGTAAATGTCAGAATTCGTGGTACAGCTTCGGTTAGATCTAACAACAACCCGCTTTATGTAGTGGATGGTGTTCCGCTAAATGGTGGAAATACATCTGGTGTAAGTGGTGGTGGTAATACGGACATTGGTACAGGTGCCGCACTTGACCCGTTAAGTTTCTTAAACCCTAATGATATAGCAAGTATCGACATTTTAAAAGATGCCTCAGCTACTGCAATATACGGTTCTAGAGGTGCTAATGGTGTAGTTCTTATTACAACTAAAAGCGGCGTCTCTGGAAGGAGCGTATTGGAATTTTCTTCTACTATCTCTGTGGGCTATGTCCCTAATCAGCTAGACGTTTTGTCCGTAGATCAGTTTTTGCAAGCGCAAGTAGACTTGGGCGGTGTAGCTTCCGATTTTGATTTTGGAGCCAGAAACCAATGGCAAGATGAAATTTATAGAACTTCGTTTACCCAGAACTACAACCTTTCCTACGGGGGCGGTAATGAGAACGGTAACTTTAGATTATCTTTTGGATATCAAGACCAAGAGGGTGAAGTGGAAGACAGTACCTTTGATAGGTTAACGGCAAGGTTCAATGCCACTCAGCGTTTCTTTGATGATAAACTTAAATTGTCCACTCAGGCAACCATTTCCAATATTGAAGCACAGAGACCTCCAATTGCGGATAATCCAAATGCAAGAGGGGATTTGTTGGCTACCACATGGGCTTTTAATCCAACGCAGCCTATATTCTTGGAAGATGGTAGTTTTAACCAGCCAACGTTTGAAACGCGTAACCCTGTGGCCGTATTGGGACTTACAAGAAACATTTCCAGTACGTTAAG
>JBCBZE010000197.1:0-6566 GCA_039815505.1 Bacteroidota bacterium
GAGGTCAGGGATGCTACCAATCCTACTTTTTTAGGGTTGTATGGGTATGCACTTTCCGAAGATGCCCGGATAAATCAAAGCAACGATAAGGTACAGATCAACTTTAACAAACAAACGGACGGTACTTTCCTAGCGGATACCGTATATGCCATAGGTACCATAGGAATGGGCTTCAATGCTTTTGATAGACAAGACCTTGCCGCGAATAAGAACGGGCTATATGCCGTACAACAATTGGTCAATGGAAAAACGTATACCGACTATGATTTTGAGACTTTTTCATTTTCGGAAACGCGATATATCAATACCTTGATAGATTACGCACATTTTGGAAAATATAGGCAGCGTATACAGCAATGTTTTAAAGTTCCCGGAAATCGTTTGGGAATATATAATGAGCTTCATAATGATGGAAAAATAGTTGTTAAGGAAGGGCTGTCCTACACCGTAGAAATCATCATCAAAGATCTAGAGGGTAACAGTGCCAAGGCTATAATTCCCATAGTGGGAAAAAGAGAAGCGTTGAAAATAACAAAGAAAGAAAATAAAACGGACAACTATATTATCGCTAAAAAACCCAATAATTTTGATTTGGGTATTGCCAAGGTGTATTTTCCATCAAATACATTTTATGAGGATTTTTACATTGATTTAAAGAAAGGAACGGATACCGTTACCATTCATAAAAACACGGTACCCGCGCATCGTAATTTTACCATAACCTTTGATGCTTCAAAATATTCCCCCGAGGAACGCAAAAAACTATTCATTGCCCGCTTGGACAGAAGGTTGCGCCCTAGCTATGCCTCTACCTATAAAAGAGGGACCACCTTTACTACCCGTACACGAAATTTAGGCACTTATACCCTTGTCAAGGACACATTGGCCCCTAGAATAAAATCCAAAAACTTTAAAGAAAAACAATGGTTGACCAACTATCGCTACTTAAGCCTTCACATAAGCGATGATCTTAGTGGGGTAAATACCTACTCCGCTACCCTCAACGGTAATTGGATATTAATGGAATACGAACCCAAGACGAATACGCTCACCTATAACTTCGATGATAAGATTTTGGACAAGAAACAATATGAGCTTAAAGTTAAGGTTACCGATAATGTAGGAAATTCCAATACCTTTGTCAGTACTTTTTATAGAAAATAAACCTTTGAAGCGTACTAAAGCCCTTATTGTTTTTTTTGTTTTATGCGCAGCTTCAGTGCTACAGGCCCAAAACGCGACAATTACCGGAATAGTCTTGGACGAGGACAATAATCCCCTCGCCAACGCCAATATTACGTCTTTACAGGGCGGGACTTTTTCAGATGCCAATGGATTTTATGCACTGCAACTCACGGCCGATCAAAAAACGACCATAACCTTTTCTCACATAGGGCACAAAAATATAATTCTTTCGGATCTAATCCTGAATAGTAATGAGACCTATGAGTTTAATCCGGTGATGAAGACCGATATTGTTCAAGTCGATGGTGTGGTGGTAACCCCGACCGGAAGAAAAAATGTTGAGGGTATCACTACGGTTTCCCCGGAAGTCATTCGAAAAATCCCCGGAGCCAATGCGGGAGTGGAAAATATTCTTAAACTCCTACCCGGGGTTTCATCCAGCAACGAATTAAGCACGCAGTATTCCGTACGTGGCGGTAATTTTGATGAAAATCTGGTGTATGTGAACGGTATTGAGGTATACAGACCTTTTCTAATACGATCCGCGCAACAAGAAGGCTTAAGTTTTGTTAATAGCGATTTGGTACAGGACGTAGAATTTTCAGCCGGTGGGTTCCAAGCTAAATACGGCGATAAATTATCGTCCGTTTTGGACATTACCTATAAAAATCCGGTGGCCAACGGTCTTCAGATAGATGCGAGTCTACTTGGTGCAAGCGCAGCCCTAGAGACCATATCCAAAAACAAAAACTTCTCGACCATCAGTGGAGTACGTTTTAGGGATAATAGTCTATTGGTCAATAGCCTACAGACCGAAAGTAATTTTACTCCCGTCTTTGTAGATTTCCAATCATATCTTACCTATCGATTTTCAAAAAAGTTCCATTTGAACTTTTTAGGAAACGTTTCCATAAACGATTACCAAAATGAGCCGTTGACAAGACAGACCAATTTTGGTACTTTGGATAATCCCAGGGCTTTATTGGTTTTTTATGAAGGGGAAGAGAACAATAGGTACAATACCGTTTTGGGAGCTTTAAAGGCCGATTATTTTCTAAATGAGAGAACGTCCCTAAAATTCATTACATCGCTCTATAGAACAACCGAGGAAGAGCGCTCGGACATTATTGCCCAATACGAACTAGGGGAGGTGGACACCAATCTTGGAAGCGAAAATTTAGGGGAAATAACCTCATCTAGAGGGCTGGGTTCTCAATTTAATCGGGCCAGGAACGACTTGGATGCCCTAATTTTAACTATTGCCCATCAGGGAAAATACCTAAAGGACAGAAAATCATTGGAATGGGGCATAAAGTACACGCATGAGGATATCCGAGATCAGATACGGGAGTCGGAATTTATTGATTCCGCAGGATTCGTTATAAGGCCCCCTTTGCCCGAATTCATGAACGACCAGCCCCAAAATCCCTTTGATGCCCCCATTGTACCTTTTGAAGCAGTTAGTGCCATTAATTTTGTTAAGACGAATCGATTTTCAGGATTTGCGCAATACAGTGAACAGTTGCAATGGAAAAACCATGATATTTATTACAATATCGGGGCACGCGCACAAATTTGGACCGTTAGTGGGGAAAATATTGAAAAGACCTCACGATTCATTTTTAGTCCAAGGGCCCAGTTTGCCATAAAACCGGATTGGGAAACGGATATGCTTTTTAGGGTATCCGGAGGATTGTATCAACAACCGCCATTTTATAGGGAATTAAGAGACCGGAACGGAACGATACAACCGGCCGTAAAAGCGCAAAAATCCGTACACTTTGTTATTGGCAATGAATACAGCTTCATTCTCTGGGATAGACCTTTTACCTTGGTAAGTGAGGTCTATTATAAAAAACTGAACCAGGTAAACCCATATACCTTGGAGGATGTTCGAATACGCTATGGGGCCGATAACAATGCGAAGGCTTTTGCATTTGGCGCGGAAGTCCGTATGAATGGCGCTTTTGTTCCAGGAACAGAATCATGGGTAAGCCTAGGGTTCCTTAGAACCGAAGAAAATATAGATGACCGGGGGTTTATATCCAGACCTACGGACCAACGACTAAAGGTAGGCGTACTCTTTCAGGACTACGTACCCAATATCCCAGATTTAAAAATGTATTTGAACTTGGTCTATAATACAGGGGTGCCGGGCGGTTCGCCGAACTTTGCCGATCCTTATCTTTTTCAGAATAGATTAAGGGATTATAGGCGTGCAGATTTAGGAATTTCATATATTTTAGCGGATGCGGACAAAAGATATCCAAAAAATCATTGGTTGCATAAGTTTAAGGAGTTGAATGTAGGTTTTGAAATTTTTAATCTCTTTAATAATCAAAACTCAATAACCAATACCTTTGTAAGGGATGTGGATACGCAACAGCAGTTTGCGGTACCGAATTTTTTGACAACGCGCAGGCTAAATTTAAGAGTGCGCATGCGATTTTAGAGTTATATAATGAAAAAGACCTGTATCATATTATTTTTTACTTTCATGTGCATGGGAACGTATGCCCAGAAAAATATTTACGAAAGCAATAAGTTCGATGCTTTGAGCAAAGATCATAAAATATTGGCCATTATGCCCTTTCTAACCAAATTGGATTTAGAGGACATTTCCAAGACGGAGCTTGTTAAGTTGGAAGAAAAAGAAGGCTTGGCCGTACAGAATGCTTTGGAGACCTATTTTTCCAGGGGTAGAAAAAGGAAGAAGTTTTCGGTAGAGTTTCAGAATATCGATAACACCAATGCCATCTTGGCCAAAAACAATATTACCTATCAAAACATAGATATTTATACCGTCAAGGAGCTTTGCAAAATTTTGGAAGTGGATGGTATTATCAATGGAAACTTAAATTTAAACATTTTACTTTCCAAAGGCATTTCAACAGAGTTTAGTTTAATGGATTATTTTCTTGGAAAGTCCAACTATGGACGAATAGGCATTAAAGTCAGCGATGGAAATACGGGAAAGCTACTGTGGAAATACGAAAAGGAAATAAATAAAAAATCGGGTAGAAATACCTATGCCCTTATTGATGGGATGATGAAAAAAGCCACTAGGAAATTCCCTTATGATAAGGAAAGGGAAAGAAAAAGGGATAGGAAAAAAAATTAATCGTCGGCAAATTCCTTTAGGACCCGAACCACGTAATCCAACTCTTCCACAGTATTGTATTTGGAAAAAGAAAAACGTAACGACGGTCTTTTCAAATCTTCATCGGATAATATTTCGGACAGCACATGGGAACCTTTATCACTTCCGGATTGGCATGCGCTCCCCTTGGAACAGGCAATGCCTTTTATGTCTAAATGAAAAAGTAGCATCAAGGCTTTCTGTTCATCAAAAGGTAAACGGACATTCACTAATGTATAGGTGCTTTTCTCCAAATTTCCAGAATGGCCATTAAAGCTTACCCCAGGTATTTCGGTTGTTATGCTATCGATGAAATGTTTTTTCAAACCTTCTACATACGCTTTCTCCTTCTCCAGATTATCATAAGAAGCTATAAAAGCCTCTTCTAGACCAACAATATTATGAAAAGATTCGGTACCGGCCCTATAGCCACGCTCTTGAGAGCCCCCATAAATAAGAGGTTTTAATCCTGTGTTTTTCCTGATAAATGCAAAACCCACGCCTTTGGGACCATGGAATTTATGTGCCGCCGCGGTCAAAAAATCAGCTGGTGTATGCTTTACGTCCCAAGGATAATGTCCTATGGATTGAACGGTATCGGAATGAAACAGGGCCCCACTATCCGAACAAAGTCTTGAAATACGATCAATATCGATCTTGTTACCAATTTCATTGTTTACGTGCATTAGGCTTACCAATTTTTTGGTCGTGTCCTGTTTTAATAAGTTTTCCAAATGAATAAGATCCGGGTCACCAAAATGATCCAAATCCACAAAGTGCAGTGCTATACCATATTCATTTGCCAATTCCTCTACCGTATGTAGAACGGCATGGTGTTCTATTTTAGACGTAATTATCGTCCGCACTCCCAAATCGCGAACTGCACTGCGTAAAATCATATTGTCCGCCTCCGTTCCCCCAGATGTAAATATGATCTCCGAAGGTTGCGCGTTTAAATACTTTGCAATGGTTTTTCGGGCACTTTCCACAGCTGTTTTTGCAGACCTGCCAAAACTGTGGGTAGAGGATGGATTTCCGTAAAAATTAGTCAAAGCTTCCTGCATTTTGGAAATGACCTCGTCTCTCACCTGAGTGGTAGCGGCACTGTCCAGATATACTTTTTGCATTATAACTACATCGATTTAGAAATTGGTCAAAAATAGTTGAAATAAAGTTAATTTCTCCTAAAATCACACCAAACCTCTAGGAATATCCCTTTTATTTCGTTTAAATTTGAAGCATGCAAAAATTACTTGTTTTCTGCTTATTGGCTCTACTTTTTTCTTGTGATGATGGGGACTTACAAATAGAAACCATAGATTTTGATGGAATTACGGTTCAAGCATGCGATAGCCCTATAAATACGGATACCGAGCTTTTTTTCAAAATAGATGGTGATGAGGCACTCATTCTGGAATTACAGTCCAGTTTGTTGCAAAATGCTACGGCTACAGGGATAAGCAGTAGTATTCCCGGTCAGTCGCAACTTACATACCGGTTTTTTTCAGGGACGGTAAGCAACACTTATTTCTGTAGTGATGTTCCACCCGCTACACCCACTGTAATGGATGAAATTGGGGCCGAAGGCGGTACCGTAAATATTGGTTCTAGCCTCACATCCACGACAACGACGGTTAAAACATATACGCATGAGGTGGACATATCCGATCTTACCTTGGTCAATAGTCTCAATGAAAGACTTACGGATGAATCTGGATTGGACTATGGGGACATAAATACAACTACGGATACAAGTACGGAACTAGTGTTTGAGAATTATGCAGACATTGCCGTCGTCGAATGCGAAAATGTACTGGCCGAGGGTTTTATACGACTGTATAAAATCATAAACGATGAATTTATAGCCTTGGATATTCCCGTGACCGCTCTTGCGAATATGGCAACCACCTTGCCAAGAGAAGTTGATTTGGCAACCACGGGCAGCTTTAGGAATTACTTGTTGAATACGCCCATTAGTGCCGAACTGGCATGTGAAACCATGGCCCTGACCGATGAAAATACGATCGGGGAGTTTTTTTCCTCGGAAGGGACCATACAAGTGAATACCGTAGAAAATGAACCTGACACAGAAGGGTTGGTGTCCTATACCCATACCATTACCATTACCGATGTGTTATTGACGCTAAGAAGACCAAGTGAGGAGACGGACGTAGTATTGCAAGCCCCCATAGAAACCATCACATTTGGGGATGTTGTGACTTTTGCCAACTAGACATTTTGA
>JBCBZE010000062.1:0-12700 GCA_039815505.1 Bacteroidota bacterium
ATGGTAGCGTATGGTTTCATTTTCAAAGTTTTTAATGTTCATCTAGCAAAACGGACAAAACCTTTTTTAATTATTGTATGCCTATGAAAAGACTGTTAAACATTGTTAAAGTGGAAACGCTGACTGTTAAATAAAAAACCCTTGAATTTTATTTTTGGTACCTTGTTGTGGAAACAACTAACATTATCCGAATAATTTAAAAACTATCCGTTATGCCAACGTATCAATTAAAAGTTAATGGCGAGTCCCATACCGTGGAAGCAAGTGAGGACACTCCCGTTTTATGGGTTTTGCGCGACCATATGGATTTGGTAGGCACCAAATTCGGTTGCGGTATTGCCCAATGCGGTGCCTGTACCGTTCACTTGGACGGTAATGCCGTAAGAAGCTGTTCGTTGACCATGGCCCAAGTAGAGGGCAAATCGTTAACGACCATAGAAGGGCTCTCCCAAGATGGCTCCCATCCCGTACAGCAAGCATGGAAAGAGGTGGATGTACCGCAATGTGGGTACTGCCAAGCTGGCCAGATCATGACCGCATCGGCCTTTTTGGCGAAGAATCCCAATCCCGACGAGGAAGAAATAAAGAATGCCATGCATGGCAATATTTGTAGATGTGCCTCATATAACCGTATATACCGAGCTGTTGAAATAGCTGCGGAAAAAATGGGATAACACCATTTTATGCCTATCGGATCTGCTGAGATCTTTCATCATTTTAATAGAACCCATTCATACAGGCCCTATGGTAGTTAGGGCGATAAAAAAAAGAAAATGTCAAAACCATCAATAACATTCGATAGAAGAGCTTTTATCAAAACTTCTTCATTGGCCAGTGGCGGACTCCTTATCGGCTTTAATCTGTTTACCGGCTGTAAACCCAAGGTAGTGACCGAAATTGCCTTGGACCAATTAGATTATAAGGACTTTAATGCATTCATACAGATAGCGGCCAACGGTGCCGTTACGATTTTTTCCCCCAATCCGGAAATAGGGCAGGGGGTTAAAACTTCCATGCCCATGATCATAGCCGAAGAGTTGGATGTTTCTTGGGACAAGGTACTTGTAAAACAAGGCGTTTTGGATACCGAGAACTACACCCGTCAGGTAGCCGGGGGTAGTCAGTCTATCCGTCATGGATGGGATGCGCTGCGGCAAACAGGGGCAACCGCAAAACAGATGTTGATCAATGCCGCGGCTGCAAGATGGGGAGTGGAGGCTTCGGAGTGTACCGCCAGTGAAGGTGTCATAACCAATGCCAAAGGCGAGACTTTGGGGTATGGTGACGTAGTTGTGGAAGCTGCTGCTTTGGAGGTGCCCCAAGAGGTTGTTTTAAAGGAACCTAAGGAGTATAAAATTATTGGGACGGACCGGGGCAATGTGGATATTGATAAAATTGTCACCGGAAAACCGTTGTTTGGTTTGGATTACAAGGAAGAAGGTATGGTATATGCTTCCGTGTTAAGACCTCCAGCTTTTGGAAAGGTATTGGAGTCTTATGACGATACGGATGCCAAAGCGATGCCAGGAGTTATAGATGTTATCCGTATTGGAGAAAAAGCGAAGAGCCTTTTTGTGGACATACCCAGAATAAAAGGGATGCTGAGCGGCAGTGATAAAGTGGTGGTGGTTGCCAAGTCCACTTGGGAGGCTATGAAGGGCAAAAAAGCGATCAAGGCCGTATGGACAGATGGTACGCCAACGGAAAGTACCGAATTCCAGGATAAGAAGTTACTTGATTTGTTAAATGGAAATTCATTTGAAACCCTGCGTAAAGACGGTGACGTCAAGAAAGCTTTTGCGGATGCCGATGAGGTATTGGAGCGCACTTATGAATCACCTTTCTTGCCCCATAATTGTATGGAACCCATGAATTTCTTTGCCCATGTAACACCAGAGAAAATACATATGGTAGGCCCTATACAAACACCGGAGGGAACCGCAGGTTTTGCGGCAAAAATGTTGGGTCGCGAAGCCACTGATGTTCATCTGGAAATGACCCGTATGGGCGGCGGTTTTGGAAGACGGCTCTATGGCGATTTTGCTTTGGAAGCGGTAGAGATATCCAGTATGATCAATAAACCGGTTAAAATGGTCTCTTCAAGGGAAGACGATATGGGTACTATGGGAATCTACAGACCCGCCATCAAGTATAAGATAAAAGCGTCCATAAAGGACGGGAAAGTCACGGGCTATCATTTAAAGGAGGCGGCCATCAATTCCAATATGTATGGATTGATTCCGAACTTCTTTCCCGCAGGTGCCATAGATAACTATCAGGTAGATGCTGCCAAATACGATAGCAATGTCACTACCGGGGCTTGGAGAGCCCCCTATACCAACTTTTTGGCCTTTGCCGAACAAAGTTTCTTTGATGAATTGGCGGAGCTGATGGAAGTGGATCGCGTTCAATTGCGTTTAGACCTCTTACAAAATGTAAAAGGCACTACGGACGAGCGTATTCAGTATGATCCGGAGCGAATGGAAAAAGTGATCAAAACCGCTGTGGAAAAATCTGGATGGGGAACAAAACCCGAGGGTACCTACCAAGGCTTTGTAAATTATTATTGCCATAATACACATGTGGCCGAGGTAGCCGATGTACAAATAGAAAACGGCTCACCGGTCGTCAAAAAAGTAACCTGTGTGGTGGATTGTGGCATTGTGGTAAACCCGTTAGGGGCTTTAAATCAAATCGAGGGTGGTGTTATCGACGGTATCGGCCATTCCATGTATAGTGATTTTTCGTTCAAGGATGGGGAACCGGTAGCCAAGAACTTTGATGCTTATCGATTGATACGTATGAAAGAAGCACCCATTGTTGAAACACATTTTATAAAAAATGAGCTATCACCAACCGGCCTTGGGGAACCTACATTGCCTCCTGCCGGAGGGGCTATTGCCAACGCCATTAAAGCGGCAACGGGCAATAGGATCTATAACCAACCTTTTTCCAAATATCCAGAACTATTAAAAGTACCCAGTGCTGAAATTTTAGGATAAGCTATGACGATTTTATTATTTGGTATTACCAAGGATATTGTAGGTAGTTCTTCCATATCCATGCCTACCTCTAGCGAGTTTGGTATAAAAAAATCAAAGACGGTAGGAGAGTTAAAGGAATATTTAGGGCACACCTATCCAAAACTCAAGGAATTGTCTTCTTTAGCGGTCGCCGTGAACAATATGTATGCGGATGATGCTACTAAAATCGATAATTTTGATGAAATTGCCTTGATTCCGCCCGTCAGTGGCGGATAAAGCAATCGTAGTGGTATGATGGAGCAAACAAAAGAAATATACGGACTGGTATTATCTGGGGGAAGAAGCACACGGATGGGTAAGGACAAAAGTACCATAGCCTATCACGGGATTCCGCAACGGGAGTACCTCTATGAACTGTTGGAACAAGTTTGTGACAAAACATTTTATAGCATTAGGTCCGAACAGAAAACGGAACTGTCCAAAGATGCACAGATTATACTGGATAAAAATGTATTTAAAGGACCATATAATGGCCTATTAAGTGCGCATGACGAATATCCCAATGTGGCTTGGTTGGTATTGGCCTGCGATTTGCCCTTAATGGACCTCCCTTCATTAAAACAGCTTATATTGCATAGGAATAGGGATAAAATGGCTACCGCGTTTGCTACTCGGGAAAGTCAACTTCCAGAACCTTTATGTGCTATATGGGAGTCTAAAGGTCTGGAAACATCCAAGGAGTATTTAATAAACGGCACGAGCACGTGCCCAAGAAAGTTTTTAATACATTCGGAAACAGAATTGGTCTTTCCTCGGCACGAACAGGTTTTATTAAATGCCAATTCCCAAGAAGAATACCAAGAAGCCATATTAAAACTAAGCACCATTTGAATACGCATAGGTACATAAGGCAGACCAGTCTGCAGGACTTCGGCTCCATAGCGCAGCAAAAACTTGCAGATGCGAGCGTTTTGGTCGTTGGTGTTGGAGGGCTGGGGATTCCCGTTTTGCAATATCTGAATGCCATGGGTGTGGGGACCCTTGGTATGGTTGAGCAAGACTGCATTGATCTCACCAATTTACAACGACAGGTTTTATATAATGAAAATGATATTGGTAAGCCCAAGCTAGAAGTGGCTTTGGAAAAATTAAAACTGCAAAACTCCCAAACCCAGCTTAAAGCCCATGCCACTTTTTTGAACAGGGATAACGCACTACAGATCATAAGCGATTATGATTTGGTGGTGGATGCCTCGGACAATTTTCCAACCCGATACTTGATCAATGACGCTTGTGTTATCTTAAAGAAACCCTTTGTTTATGGTGCTTTACATAGTTTTGAAGGACAGGTAAGTGTATTTAACTATAATCATGGACCCACATATCGTTGTCTCTTTCCAAAAATGCCCTCTGGGATGGAAATTCCCAATTGTAATGATAACGGGGTATTGGGCGTAATCCCCGGCATCGTTGGGAATTTACAGGCTTTGGAGACCATAAAAGTGATTACAGGGATAGGTGAGGTTTTATCAGGTAAGCTATTGATTTTCAATGGATTGAATCAAAGTTTTCAAAAAATTAATTTTTTACTTAAACCCGAAAATCTATTGTTGACCGTTTTGGAAGATTCATATGAAACCGATAGTTGCATCCCCGTACGGTCAATTACGGTGAACGAGTTACAGGAGTTGATAAAATCGGATACGGCCATACAAGTAGTGGATGTGCGCTCAACAACGGAGTATGCCACGTATCATTTACCCAATTCTATCAATATTCCTTTGGAGGAGCTGGAAAATAGGGTAATGGAAATCAATTTAAAACAATCGGTATATTTAATTTGTCAATCGGGCAGACGAAGTGCAATGGCACAGGACAAATTAAGTCAAATAAGTCCAAATACTAATTTATATAATATCTTTGGAGGCATAAATACGTTGCTGACCACATGCTTCTGACCGACCAAGAGTTTATTTGGGTAATCCTTGGGTTTTTTATCATTGCCACTTTATATTCTTCCGTTGGTTTTGGTGGGGGATCTAGTTACTTGGCCATTTTGGCCCTGGTTTTCACCAGTTTTTTTGCTATTCGAAGCACGGCACTTCTTTGTAACCTTATTGTGGTCTCCGGTAGCAGTTACCTGTATTTTAGAAAGGGACATTTAGAGGTCAAAAAGTTTATTCCCTTTATCATTACAAGCATACCTTTAGCCTTTGTCGGCGCTTCCTTTCGTTTACAGGAACATATATTCTTTGTTATACTTGGCTCTGCCTTGATCGTATCGGCCTTGGCCTTGGTTATCCAAACATACATGGCCCCCAATCGTATTAAGAGCAAGAAAGCGTATCCTGCCTATGTTGCATACCTCTTAGGTGCGGGAATTGGTTTATTGTCCGGTCTGGTCGGTGTTGGTGGCGGTATTTTTTTGGCCCCCATTTTAAATCATATGCGTTGGGACAGTTCCATTAAAATTGCTGCATTGGCCAGTTTTTTTATATGGGTAAACTCCATTTCCGGGATTGGGGGTCTATGGAACAGTGGCACTTTTGAAGTTCCTTGGCCTTTTGCCATTGGCCTCTTGTTGGCGGTGTTTCTAGGGGGGCAATTGGGGGTTCGCCTCAGTTTATCGAAACTGACAGGTAATGGTATCCGATTGGTCACGGCCCTTCTTGTATTTATAGTAGGGGTAAGGGTCCTTGTAAGTAATGGGCTGCAGCTTAATTTTTTCTAGATTTCCCTAAACCCTATATCTACATAGTTCAAAACCCTTTGGACCCTGGACCATATAAAGCGATAGAAATACTCAAAGTTACCATTATACCAAATTGCAAAAACAAAAAAGGCATACAATAGCGAATGCGGTACGATCAGCACATAAAAATAAGTGCTCAAAATCAAAAGGGTAAGGGAAGCAACAACCAAGGAAGCCGATAATACTGTCTTTTTCCCTTTATAGTTCAAGAGAATCATTAACAGTATAATACCACCCAATATAGGTTTGGAGTGCATAAGAAAAGGACCCATTTCACTTTTCTTTATATCAAAGAACATTAGAATTGCACCCATATAGGCAGTAATACAAAGCGGACACTTGGGCAGTAAGATCAGTAATAGGGTAGAAAAGAAAGACATGACCCCATGGGGCTTATTTGCTTTTCCAACAGAAGCCATTTTACGTTTGCAGCAAGTAGTTTTTGCCGTTTCCACCTATTCAATATTTCTCTCGATATTTTATGAAGGGGTATACTTCACCCTTTCTAAATGTACTCTTATTCTGTGGTAATACCAAAAAACCATCGGTCTTTACCAAATTTGCATAGTCCCCGGAACCGTTTCCCTTTACCGGCAAAACAGAAAGGGTACCTTCGGTGGTACTACTCAGGATCCCTTCTAAGAAGTACACCAGATCGGGTTTAAAATGAACGTCTTCTTCCAAAACAACATATAGTGAAGGTGCAGTGATTCCCAAGGATTTTTTAAACCAAAACTGTACATACATATATACGCATACAAAAGCCGAAACCGGATTTCCGGGCAACGCAAATATTTTTTTATCCTCCGCACTTGTACCAAACCAAAAAGGCTTCCCGGGCCTTTGTTGTATTTTGTGAAAATGCTTGGTTACACTTAGGGAGGCCAGAACATCGGGCAAAAAGTCGAATTTACCTTTGGAGACCCCGCCTGTAATAAGTATTAACCCATATTCCTGCAAGAGACCGGCAATGATATCGCGCATTTTTTCTTTATCATCCGGTAGGTGTTTAAGATCCGCATCGATTCCCCATTCGTTTAGTGTATTCCTAATACCATAAACATTAGATCTGCGTATTTGGTGCAGTGCCGGTGTTTCTTCTACGGTAACCAATTCATCCCCACTGGAAAGTATAACCGTTTTAGGTAATTTGCGCACGCGCAAGGATGCCTTTCCTACGGCCGCGGCGATATTTATCTCCGCACTGGACAGCTGTTTTCCTTTTTTTATGATCAATGTCCCCTGCGCGATATCCATTCCTTTGAAATGAATATTTTGTCGATGTTTAAGCGTATCCAAATGAATCATCGCCTTACCGCCCTGTATGGTAAGGTCTTCATAGCGAATTACCGTATCCGCTCCTTTGGGCATAATGGCCCCGGTCATTACTTCAATACAGTTTTGTGGGTTTTGTAGTGTTTTCTGGGGGCTTCCTGCAGGGGCTATGGCTTCTATATTAAATTCTCGCTGCCCTCCTTCAAAGGCTTGGTAAACAATGCAAATACCATCCATGGTCACCCGATCAAAGGGAGGGAAATCCCTATCGGCCAATATATCTTCCGCAAGGTACGCGCCCATTGCATTTTCCAATAAGGTGACTCCCGTGGGAAAATCATCCTTGTGGGCACAAAGAATGTCCAAAGCAGCTTCAAATGTGATAAACGTATTTTTCATATCAACCACCTATAACACTCATGCTTTCCAGGGATTTAGAGGTGTCTTTACGCTGTTTTTCAGCTTCAAAACCGTCTTTTGGTTTTAGACGGATCAATTCCTCAAACTTTAAACGTAGCTCACGATCGGAAACCCCCGAACGCATAAAATCCTTAATATTAAATACGCCATCATCGTAAAGGCAGGTCTTGATTTCCCCTTTTGAAGATATGCGCAATCTATTGCAGGTATTACAAAAAGTACGGGAAAATGCGGCAATGACCCCTATATCTCCTTTAAAGGATGGAATTATATAGCTGGTTGCCGTATCCCCATGTTTGCCCTGCACGGCCTCCATTGTCGGGAAACTAGCTTTTAGATCATCCAGAATATGGGCTGCGCTATACAATTTGGTATTTTCCTTGTATCCTCCATTAAAAGGCATTTCCTCTATAAATCGTACCGAAACGGGGTGGTCTTTTGCCAATTGGGCCAAAGGAACAATGTCCTGCGTATTTACCCCATGCATAATAACGGCATTGAGCTTTAGTGTAAATCCGTGTTCCAAGAGCAGGTGAAAGCTGTGCATGACCTTTTCAAAATCATTGCGCCTCGTAATTTTATGGAAGCGTTCCGGATCTAAGGAATCTATGCTCAAATTAATACGGGTGATCCCCAAATCTTTTAGTTTTGGAATATGTTGCTCCAATAAGGTGCCATTGGAAGTAATATGAATGGATTCATACGAGGGCAGTGAAGCGGTATTTTCCAACAGTTTTATAAAATCTTTTCGTAGAAAAGGTTCTCCACCCGTAAAACGTACCTTTTTAAACCCTATCTCTCCCAAGACACCTAACAACCTGGTTATTTCCTCATAACTTAGTAGATGTGATTTAGGCTCATAAGGGATACCTTCCTTGGGCATGCAATAGAAGCATCTTAAATTGCAACGATCTGTAACGGCGATCCTTACATAATCTATTGACCTATTAAACGAATCCTTCACTTGCTGCCAAAATTAAATTATCGTTTTAACACTTTTAAAACTTATATTTAAGAGGAATGAATATAGGAAAATTTAAATATATTCACCTAGGAATAACAAGAAAGTAAGCTTCTTTAGGAAGAATTTATCATATATTTTGACAAGCTTTGTCCATTGGTTCATTTTTAAAATTTTAATGTGAAGGAAATAAAATCGATCATACAACTGTATAATTCCAGTAAAGCACTTCAGGAAAGGGCCGCAATAGCACAAGTAGTGCGGGTAGAAGAATCGTCTTACCGGCGTGAAGGTGCCCGAATGCTCGTTTTTGAGTCCGGTGTGTTTGAAGGGGGTATAAGCGGAGGTTGCTTGGAGGGCGACGCCCTAAAAAGATCACAGCTTGCTATTTTAAAGCAAGAACCTTCCATTGTTACCTACGATACATCCAAAGAAAAGGAAATTGGGGTTGGCTTGGGCTGTAATGGTATTATAGACGTGTTGATTTCACCCATAAACCAAGATGCCTCGGCCATTAAAATGTTGGAGCAATGTATTTCCAATAGACAATCCCATATTATAGCCACGGTGACCTCGCTTTCCGAAACCGCGGATAACGTGCTGCTTGGTTCCAGTTTCTATTACCATACGGAAACGAAAGAACTTCAAGGTTGTACCAATAATGGGTTGGAGGAATTCATAAAAGAAAATATAACCGACGTATTGGAAAGAAAGAAATCCAAAACATATCATTTTAGGTCAGAGTCGATTTCCGCCAGTATTTTCATTGAACTGATTCCCCCACAATTTCATTTAGCGATCTATGGGGACAATTATGATGTATACCCCATGCTGGAGTTTGCCAAAGTGTTGGATTGGGAAGTGAGTTTAACCGGTAATATCCAGAAACTTAAAAAAGAAAAACTACGGTCCGTTGCAAATATATACCATAGCGATTTTAAGGAACGCCCACATATTGATGATCGCACCGCTATAATTTTAATGGCACATGATTATAAGACCGATTATGCCAACTTAAAAGCACTTTTGCAAAGTCCAGCACCGTATATAGCTTCTTTGGGCCCTAAAAAGCGGTTTTTAAAAATGTTGGATGCTCTAATGGCCGAAGAAATTACCTTGACCGCTGATGATAGACAACGAATTTTTGCGCCCTGTGGCCTAGAGATCGGGGCGAATACTCCCGAAGAAATTGCCACGAGTGTTTTTAGTGAAATATTAAGTGTTTTTTCTGGAAATAAGGGCGGGATGCTCCGGGATAAAGAAGGGCCGATACACGAGAGAACCTAGGTTTATAAGTTATTCTTAACAGCATGTCACTTCGAGTGGATTTTACGAGCAAGGCGAAGTAAAACAGATCTCGAGAAGTTTTGAATAAAATGGGATCCTTTATTTACGTTCTTCGTTCCCAAAGTATATTATTTTCGCGTTGAAGGCCAACCGCTTTGGTTATGATCGATATGGCACGATCAATTTCGGCTTCGGTGGTATTGCTTCCTATGCTGATGCGCAAGGACGCATAAGCTAGACTGTATTCCACTCCCATGGCCAATAATACATGTGAAGGTTCTACCGAAGCAGAATTACAGGCGGATCCATTGGATACGGCAATACTCTTACTCAATGCCTGTAATAGGGTTTCGCCATCCACATATTGAAAAGAGATATTGGTGGTGTTGGGCAATCGCTGATCTACCTTTCCGTTCAAAGCGGTAAATTCCATGGCCAATAAGCCTTCTTCCAATCGATTTCGAAGTAAACCGAAGCTTTTTATCCTATTGCTTAAATCGCTACAAACCAATTGTATGGCCTTGGCCAATCCCACAATGCCCGGGGTATTCAAAGTGCCGCCCCGCATTCCTTTTTGTTGTCCGCCCCCCTGTATAAAACTGTCGAAGGATGCAGCATTTGTACTATTTTTAATATATACAAAACCAACTCCCTTGGGGCCATATATCTTATGGCCGGAGAAACAGGCAAAATCCACCGTTTCAAAGACTTCCGTAAGCACGGTCTTGCCAAGCGCTTGGGTAGCATCGCAAAATAGCAGCGTGCCATTGTTCCTGGCAAGGTTTGCAATGGCCTTTAGGGGTTGTATAACACCTGTTTCATTGTTGGCGTACATAAGGCTTGTCAAAATGGTGTCCTTGCGCAGGGCACCCTTAAAATCGGATAAGGAAATTAGTCCATGGGCATCCACATCCAAATACGTGATCTCAAAACCATCGTTTTCCAAAAACTTGCAGGTATCCAAAATAGCCTTGTGTTCCGCTTTGGAGGTAATGAGGTGATTTCCCTTATGGCGCATTTTTCTGCAAACGCCCTTCAACATCATGTTTACCCCCTCGGTCGACCCGGAAGTATATACAATTTCATCTTCGGAAATACCCAATGTACTTGCAATTAGATGGGTTGCTTCTTCAATGGCGTTCTTTGCCGACCACCCATAGGTATGCTGGCTACTGGACGGATTCCCAAAATCAGTACCAAAAAATGGCAACATGGCATCCAGCACCATAGGGTCACATGGGGTGGTGGCATTATAGTCCAGATAGATCTGTGGATACATGGTGAAAATCGATTAAGAATGCACAATATAAAAGTAATGAAATATATCAAAAACAATAGATGGAATGTTATCAAACCGATCCAATGTTATCGATCTATTAATTCTTCCATCAATTTCATCTTTAATTGCATTACCCGAAAAAAGAACCTATATTTAATAGCTTTTATGTAAATAATACCCTTAAAAATTATGATTCCTGCTAATTTCACCTATCATAAGGCAACATCTGTCAAAGATGCCATCGCCTTATCCGAAACACATGGTGAGGATGCCAAATATATGTCCGGTGGACATAGCCTCCTACCCATGATGAAACTGCGTTTTGCCACACCGGCGCATATTATCGATATCAGTAAGATCGATGGACTTTCCTATATAAAAGAGGAAGGTGATGCTTTAAAGATTGGAGCGTTGACCACGCAATCCGAATTGGAGTTTAATCCTTTGATGCAAAAGAGCTACCCTATTTTTATGGATGCCGTAAAACTTACCGCTGATCCCGCTGTAAGGAATGTGGGTACCATAGGTGGTAATATTGCACACGGGGATGCCGCCAACGATCAACCTGCCATTATGTTGGCCATGCGGGCCACCGTTGTTGCGGAAGGTGTGGACGGTACTAAATCCATACCTATAGATGAGTTCTTCCATGGATTTTATATGACGGCCTTGGAACCATCGGACGTATTGGTGGAAATTCAAGTCCCCAAAGCTAGAAAAGGTGTGGGGGGTGCTTATCATAAGGTAGAGCGCAAGGTAGGCGACTATGCCACTGCGGGAGTTGCCGTATATGTTGAAATCGATGAAAAAGGAACATGCACCAATGCGGGGATCGGTCTAACAAACTTAAGTGCGGTACCTTTACGGGTGTCACGGGCAGAAGAGCTTTTAATCGGGAATTCGATAACGGATGATATGATTGAACAAGTGGGCATTATAGCCAGCGAGGACTGTGAACCCGATTCCGACCTCAGAGGATCCGAGGCCTACAAAAGGTCAGTGACAAATACGATAACCAAACAAATGCTTCGGAAAGCCATAGAGCGGGCCAAGAAATAAAATTCCTTCCAAATGAAACACGAAATAACAGTAACAATAAACGGTGAAAGCATTACTGCCGAGGTAGATTCAAGATTGCTTTTGGTCCATTTTATTCGAGAAAACTTAGATTTGACAGGAACGCATATAGGTTGCGATACCTCCAATTGTGGTGCTTGTACCATTCTATTGGACGGTAAATCAATAAAGTCCTGTACGTATTTAGCCGTTAGGGCCGATGGCTCCGAGATCACAACAATAGAGGGTGTGGCCCCCGATGGGGAAAACCACCCGTTACAACAGGCCTTCCATGACCAGCATGGACTGCATTGCGGATTTTGTACCCCGGGTATGATTATGCGTTCCATAGATTTTCTGTCCAAGAATCCATCTCCTACGGATGAGGAAATACGCTGGGGCATTTCTGGAAATTTGTGTAGGTGTACCGGTTACAACAATATTGTAAAGGCCGTACAACAGGCTGCAGAGGAAATGAAAAATGAAAAAGTTGAATCTTAATTCCATATGAACATGTTTAGCTGTAAAACATCAAAAGAAGTGGGGGGCATGGGCCACTCCGTTAAAAGAAAAGAGGATGCACGTTTTTTGCATGGCAAGGGGAATTATGTGGATGATGTAAAATTACCGGGAATGTTGACCATGGTGATGGTCAGGAGCCCCTATGCCTACGCTAAGATAAAAAG
>JBCBZE010000398.1:0-2712 GCA_039815505.1 Bacteroidota bacterium
ATTTTACCTCTAGTTATCTACCATCCATTTTTGATTGGACTTCCTTTGAACGGTTATTAGGGTAAATATCTTCTGTGATTTTAACAATTCAGGTTCGCAAACCTGATGAAGTTGTGGATAGTCCCATTTTTTTAAAATATCTTTTTCCATTCGCTTCAAAAAAGTATATTTTTGCCGACCGGTATTAGACTAGTGGTTATGTACATCTGGCCCCGTAGTTCAATGGATACCAGCCTGCAACAAGATGGAATGGCCTCATAGTTCAAGGGATAGAATAGAAGTTTCCTAAACTTTAGATCCAGGTTCGAGTCCTGGTGAGGCCACTAAGGGCAGGGACGGAATAAAAGTCTCCTACACTTTAGATGCAAGTTCGATTCTTGCCGGGGCTACTTTTACCACTTCAAAGGAGCTCACAGAAAATCAAAAAATATGGATTTTCAATGTTTACGAATTTTTGATTTCAAATGAAACCTTTTGAAACCATCTATTCGAGTTCACAAATCGTCAACATTTATTTCTAAGTGTTTTCGTATTTGGAAATCGATCTGGTTCAAAGTGTTAAACAAGCTATCTTTTGGTGATTTGACTTTCGTCTTAAACTAAGTTTAATTTAAAAGACGACCGTTATGGGCACCACTTCCACATTTTCCATCCTATTTTGGGTGCATACCAAAAGATCTAGGGATAATCAAGCACCGATTTACGCCAGATTAACTGTAAATAGGAAAAAGCTCGAAATATTAATTAATATTTAGATGAAGTATATGCAAAATTGTTTCAGTGCTATCAAGAACGAAGTACAGAAAATAAGCCAATTACGCCTCAAACCATAAAATTAAGGTACACTGGGGACGACAAATGCTGTGGATCCGCTCGTTGGTGAACCCCGGCCCAAAAGCCAAAAGGAACGTTATAGTTTTGAACCAATCGTACGCCTAGTTAAACAAATACCTGCTAGCGAACCTAAGGCACAACTAACCCCGTTTATAACGAGCACCATTAAAAAAACAGCCTTTTATGATTTTCATCATTTTCTAAGTACTTGATATCCAATAAATTTACTGCCGAATCTAAAGTCAGTACTAATGAAAACAATAACATTTTTACTTGTTGTTCTCTGCTCAATGGGTCTCTACGGCCAGACAGAAAACAAAGGTGCTATTTTAATTAATGAGACACAGACAGACGACACCTATCTTGCAGGGGAGGCCATTGAAGTAAACTCGGTTATTAAAGGGGATTTGGTCATGGCCGGGGGAAATCTTATGCTTAAAGACAGTGTTTATGGAGACTTCACCGCAGCTGGAGGAGAATTAGTGCTCAAGGGCTATATAGAAGACGATGTGCGTATTGCGGTTGGAAGGGTTACTATCGACTCTGAAATTGGTGATGACCTGGTAGTATTCGGTGGAGAAGTTATTCTTACCGAAAATGCCAAAGTACATGGGGACCTTAAATGTTTTGCCGGAAATATTCAAATGAACGGGAAGGTAAACGGAAAACTCGCAATCAAGGGAGCCGACGTGCTTATTGATGGGACTGTAAAGAAAACCTCAAAAATTATTGGAGAGGATATTATCATTGGTTCCCATGCAAAATTTCACCAAGAAGTTCAGTATTGGAATAGTGGGGGGGAATTGGAATTTAACAACGCCCTTGTCAATACAAAAGCTCAGTTCAAGGAAGATCTTGGTGAAGATATTTCACAATTAACATTAACTACTTTTGGAACAAGGTCAATTAAATTATGGCTGACCTACATATTATCTTCATTTTTAGCTATTCTAGTCTTCCATGCCCTTTTTAGAAATGCTTTTTTGAATGCTGTTGACGACTTGGAACAAAGCGTATTAAAAAGTTTTGGATTTGGGCTGATGTATTTATTAGGTATTCCATTATTCATACTGCTTACCTTTCTTATGGCGATAGGTATCCCTCTGGGGCTTTTTGCAACGGCAGTTTTTGTATTTAGTCTATTGTTTGGTCATTTGGTCTCCTCACTGTTAATTGTTTATTATCTGAGACATAGAAACCAAAAGAATTGGGGTTTTTGGAGCATCACGTTCTTAGCATTGGCATGTGCAATTGCGTTGCGTTTGATTACAATGATTCCTTTTGCAGGCATATTAATTTCTGTAGTGATACTATCCATTACCTATGGAGCATTAACTTTAAATGTACTTCATCCTAAAAAACAACTGGTTAAAATTTAATGGTATGAACAAAGAACATCCAAATATTAGTGTTTTAAAAAGGTTCAATCCTGCAAATCCGAGTACCGCTGCCGAGGTGTTGGCCAAAGATTTTGTTTGGCATTACATTAATCCCGAGTTGCCCGAAATGGAAGGCGACTATTTGGGTCTAACCGGTTTGACGGACTTCTTCAAAGGAATTGCCGGTCGTACAGCGGGTTCCTTTAAGGTAAATCCTTTATCCATAATCCCTTTGGGAGACGAAATCATCATCACTCATGTTAAGGACGCCATGGTACTCGATGGCAAACAAATGGAAATCGACGCCATTGTTGTGTGGTGTATTATTGAGGGTGAGATTAAAGAAGCTTGGGATATTCCCGTGAAGCATACGGCCAGATTTCCAAACTAATTCAACCCATACCAATAAAATAGTAGAGGTAACACCAGAAAATGTACTCCAAGAAACCTCCTTTTGTGTCAAGGATACAAAAAGGCAGGGATTCACGGATAAATTGCA
>JBCBZE010000346.1:0-3624 GCA_039815505.1 Bacteroidota bacterium
GAAGCTGTAACTTCGGCTCCCGCTCCGGCACCCTTTATAATAAGGGGTTGATGCGGATATCTTTCCGTATAGAAGAGCACAATATTGTCACTTCCTTCTAAATTGTAAAAATCATGGGTCTCGGGAATATGTTGTAATCCTACGGTTGCTTTCCCGTTTTTAAATTCGGCTACATACTTTAGTTTACTATTGGCTTTACGGGCTTCACGGTATAGCTCTTGGAATGTGTCCTCGTGTTTTTTAAGGGAATCAAAAAAATCGGAATTAGTAGCGGTTTCCATACTTTCTTTAGGTAAGAAAGCCTCATTTTTGATATCTTCAATATCCAGCTCATAATTACTTTCGCGTGCCAAAATCAAGATTTTGCGCATAACATCGACACCGCTGAGATCAATTTTTGGATCAGGTTCCGTATACCCCTCTTCCTGTGCTTGCTTAACAATATCGTGGAAGGTAGATGAGTCATTAAAATTGTTGAACACAAAATTTAAACTACCGGATAACACGGCTTGTATTTTCTGAATTTTATCTCCCGAAGCAATTAGATTCTTTAACGTATCTATAATGGGAAGGCCCGCACCTACATTGGTTTCAAATAGGAATGGGGCATTATATTCCCTCGCCAGGTCCTTTAGTTCTTTATAGTTCTCATATTCGGAGGAGCACGCAATTTTGTTACAGGTTACAACGGAGATACTTTGTTCAAGATAAGAAGCATAGGTTCTCGAAACAACATCACTTGCCGTATTGTCCACAAAAATACTATTGCGATAATTCATTTTTTTGACCGTGGAAAAAAATTCGTTCCGATTCGCTTTTTGACCCTCAGTTAGTAATTTATCCCATTGTTTTAAGGAAATACCGTTTTCATCGAACACCATGGTCCTTGAATTGGAAATACCGATTACCCTTATGTTTAATTTTAATTGATCTTTAAGGAATTTCTTTTGTTTGTGTACCTGGTTTAAAAATTTAGAACCTACATTTCCAACCCCCATTACGAAGAGGTTCAGTTGTTTTATGTTTTCTTCAAAAAATTCCTCGTGAAGAACGTTCAAGGCTTTTTTTACATCGCTTTTTTCTATGACCGCAGAAATATTGCGCTCGGAGGCACCCTGCGCTATTGCTCTTATGTTTACATTATTTTTCCCCAACGTACTGAACATTTTCCCACTTAAACCTTGATGGCTTTTCATATTGTCACCTACCAAGGCAATAATGGCCAAGCCCTCTTCAGCTTTGACCGGCTTTATTTTTCCCAATGAAATTTCATAGGCAAAGGCCTTGTTTATTTCGCTCACCGCATAATCGGAGTTATCTTCCGAAATACCCACGCAAATAGAATGTTCCGAAGATGCCTGCGTTATCAAAACCACACTGATATCATGTAGGGACAGCACTTCGAAAAATCGTTTGGAAATGCCCGGTATGCCAACCATTCCTGCTCCCTCCAAGGAGATTAGCGCTATTTGCCCTACATGACTGATACCTCGGACCGTTTTGCCTTCTTCATTTTTATTTTTGGTAATCAATGTCCCAGGTTCATTTGGTTCAAAGGTGTTTTTTATAACTATGGATATACCTTTGGTAAGCACAGGTTGGATGGTGGGCGGATATAATACCTTGGCCCCAAAATGTGAAAGCTCCATTGCTTCCTCATAGGAAATATGTTTTAAGGCCTTGGCTTGCTTTACAATCTTGGGGTTGGCGGTGTACATACCGCTTACGTCTGTCCATATTTCCAATGTTTCGGCATCAACGGATCCGGCAATGATAGCGGCCGTGTAATCCGAACCACCTCGCCCTAAGGTGGTGGAATCCCCATCTACCGAGGATGCAATAAAGCCCGGTAATACTATAATTTTATGAGGTACTCTGGAAAAGAACGTTTTGTTGTTTTTATTGGTGAAATCAAAATCCACCACTGCTTTTCCATAGGAATTGTTTGTCTTTATAAGCTCCCTACTATCTTTATAAGCAACATCCATTTGCTCGGCAAGAAAGTATTGGCTTATGATATAGGAAGATAATAGTTCTCCATAACTCACTATTTTATCTGATAATTTCGGTGTGATTTCCCCAATCAAAAAAGCGCCCTCCAAAAGCGTTTCCAAGGTATTAAGTTCACTTTTTACTTTGCTTAAAACCCCACTTTGCGCATCAACGGGAATAAGTTGTTTTATGGTATGGATATGCCTTTGTTCAATTTCCTTTAGGCTATCGTTATATAAGGGGTCCTGAACGGATGCAAGTGTGGCGGTTTTGAGCAATAGGTCCGTTATTCCGCCTAGAGCGGAAACCACTACGATGACCTTGTTGTCTGTTTTGGCAGCTACTATTTTTTGCACAAGCGCAATAGTATCACCATTAGCAACGGATGTACCACCAAATTTTAAAACTCTCATAAGTTTATCGGATTAAGGAATGTAAATGTAATACGGATATAAAAGTGTAAGGACGGACGTATATATAGTTGTTTACCCCAAAGGGGTAGTATTGGTAAATGTGAAAGTGCCAACACAACCATTGTTAATTGGTGCAAAGTGATTTTTTATGTCTGTTCCGGTGTAGTACATACTTCTTTGAAAGTTTCAAAAGTAGTATTTTTGGTATCCTTATCAAATTCTTAAAAGAATTTTTGCCGAATAGTCAATGTTTTTCAAATATTTTTATTGAATGAAGATTTTTACCTCGGAACAAATATACCAAGCTGATAATTTCACAATCGAAAAACAGCAGATAAAGAGTGATGAACTTATGGAAAGGGCCGCAATCCAGATTTTTAATTGGATACATTATAGAATGCAAGGGGCCCAAGTTAAGATCCATTTGTTCTGTGGAATAGGGAATAATGGTGGAGACGGTATTGCGTTGGCAAGACATTTACAAGAGCACGGCTATAACATTGAGGTAAACGTAGTGAACTATAGCGAGAAACGTTCCAAGGATTTTCTCATTAATCTGGATAGATTAAAAGATCGCAAACTATGGCCTAATTTTCTGGATTCGGATGGTCAGTTTCCTTCCATTGCCAAGGAAGATATCGTGGTAGATGCCATTTTTGGCATCGGTTTAAATAGAACACCTGACGATTGGGTCGTACGGTTGATGGAACACCTGAATGCTTCCGAAGCTTTTATATTATCCATAGACGTCCCATCGGGACTCTATATGGATAGGGTGCCCGAAAATCCCAATGCTATAATTAGGTCGAACTATGTATTAAGTTTTCAAGCCCCCAAATTGATTTTTTTTCTTCCGCAAACCGGAGTTTATATAGATCAATGGGAAGTGTTGGATATTGGCTTGGACGCGGTATATCTAAACAATACCAAAACCGATTATGAACTTATGGGAAAGAACCAGGTATTGCCTTGGTATTTGCCCAGGGAAAAATTTTCGCATAAAGGAACATATGGCCATGCGTTGATCCTTGGTGGAAGTTATGGTAAAATAGGAGCGGCCATATTGGCAGTTAAAGCTTGTCTGCACTCGGGAAGTGGATTGGTAACCGCTTATGTTCCTTCTTGTGGATACCTTCCCTTACAAACTTCGGTGCCGGAAGCGATGGTCATTACCGATGATGGGGAAAAGGAGATATCAAATATCAAGTTCGATTTGGCA
>JBCBZE010000267.1:0-4943 GCA_039815505.1 Bacteroidota bacterium
CGAAAACGTGCTTAACGACCAAGGAAAGGTATTGGCTAGCCTTCATACTGACCAAACCTTTATGAAAGGTGCCGGTCTTGTTGATTTATCGGCCACCGCAAAAAAGGGTGAACTTATCATGACCTTCGAAAATGTGGAACCTGGCACCTATGCCATTATGGTAATGCACGATGAAAACGAAAACAAACGAATGGATTTTGAGGACAATGGAATGCCCAAGGAAAACTATGGGATGAGTGGAAACGCAATGTCCATGGGACCTCCTAGTTTTGATACCGCTAAATTTGAAGTGGCCGATGAAGACATGGCGTTCATTATCCGATTTTAAGTACCCCTCCCCAACGCCTCTAAAAGGGCCCTTTCCGAAATTTCGGATAGGGCCCTTTTATATGTTAGCCGCCATATCATATATCCTCTGCCAGCCAAGCCTTCATCATCCAAACGGTCTTCTCCTGTGCAGTTATAAAATCGCTCATCATGGCATTGGTACCTTCATCCTTCGCTTCATCGGAGACTTGTAAAATATGCCGTTCAATGATCAAAAGCTCTTTTAACGAGTCTACGATCAATCTAATGGCATCCTCATCTTGGGTAATGTTTTTTCCGACCGGTACTTGTGAATGCTGTATATAATCTTCAAAAGTGTGCTGGGGCACACCGCCCAAGGTCAAAATTCTTTCAGCGATCTCATCTACCTTAAGATTGGCATCGGTATAGAGTTCTTCGAACTTTGTATGGAGATCAAAAAAACGTTTTCCCTTAATGTTCCAATGTATGCCCCTCAAATTTTGATAATAGCGTTGAAAATTGGCCAAAAGCCGGTTTAAATCCGTACTTAAGCGCTCGGATTTTTTGGTATTAAGTCCTATACTGTTCAATGTCATTGGATTATTTTTTAAATTCATTATAAAATTATCAAATAAAGAACCGTTTTTAGTATAAGTTTTATCGATAGTTTTTATAATTTTATCTTTCAAAACTATTACTGATGACCATTACCCAATTACAGTATGTGCTGGCCGTAGCGGAATATCAAAACTTCACCTTGGCCGCGGAAAAAAGCTTTGTTACACAGCCTACACTTAGTATGCAAGTACAAAAATTAGAGGATGAACTGGATGTGCAGATCTTTGATCGGAGCAAAAAACCTATTTCCATTACCGAAGTAGGCGAAAAAATTGTGGCCCAAGCCAAAAACATAGTGAACGAAGCTGAACGGATCAAAGATATTGTTGATCAAGAAAAAGGGTTTATAGGTGGTGAATATACACTTGGCATAATCCCCACTATTATGCCTACCCTTCTACCCATGTTCTTAAAAACTTTTATCAATAGATATCCCAAGGTTAATCTTATCATTAAGGAACAAAGTACCGAAAACCTTATCCGTAATATTCAAGACGGCCACTTGGACGCCGCGATCGCCGCAACGCCCTTGGAAATCGAATTTATAAAAGAACGTCCCTTATATTATGAGCCTTTTGTAGGCTATGTACCCAAAAATCATAGGCTTGGAAATATGAACAAATTAAGCCCTGAGGATTTGGATGTTAGTGATGTACTCTTACTTAGGGATGGGCATTGTTTTAGGGAAGGTGTATTAAACTTGTGCAATGGTTCCAAAAATTTTACGGACGAACACTTTCAATTACAGAGCGGGAGTTTTGAAACCTTGGTGAACTTATCCAATGAAGGTATGGGAATGACGTTACTGCCCTATCTGAACACCTTGGAATTGGATACTGCAAAAAAGGCGCATTTAAAATATTTTAATGACCCTTCCCCTGCTAGGGAAGTAAGCCTTATCTATCATAAAAGTGAACTGAAAATACAGATAACCGATGCGCTTCGCGATGTTATCTCGGGTATTGTTAGGGGCGCTATAGCCTTCCAGGACGTTGATATCATCAGTCCCCTGAACAAAAAATAATTAATTTACACGTCTATATCGTTCTGCACATGACTCGATACAACCCACATATTGTAGTACCAAATTACCTTCCACAAAATTCATGAAGTATGTTCTACGGATGCTTTGCCCTTCGCGAACAAAACGTAAAGACAGTTCGTTCCCTTCCTCGCTATAACTGCCAGATAGTGCATTATCTGTACTGCTCAAGGAAAAGGTGCCATCCGGTTTAAACGTATACAAACTACCATTGGATACAGTTGTCCAATCCACAATCCCGCCAGGACTTATTTTGGTTGCTTCCAATTGCCAATTTCCGATCAAAAGGCTGGTTCTTGATGGGATTTCCGTTACCGGTGTCTCCCCATCCCCGTTGCAGGCGATACAAAGGAACAGTATACCTAATATGAAATATCTCATAAAACAGTGTTCGTTTTACTTTTAAGAGTCCATAATATTTCAAAGGTTGCTTAAAAAGAAGTTAAAAGTAAAAACCACCTTAAAAGGTGGTTTTTGATTATGCTTTTAAATAAATAAGGCTTTGTTGCAATTCTGGCTTATCGTTTATGAATTGTGTCAGCCAGACTTTAAGTTCTTCAATTTCGTAGGGTAGTAATCTAGAAATCGCTTTTTCCAATTCTTTGCAAAATAATTTTGAATCAAAACTAACTTTCCTGAGCACCGTTTTAGTGTACTCCAGCATAGCTCTAGGCATATTTAAGAATATTTAATTAGATTGTCAGTCTAAAGTTAACAAAAAAAAGCAAAAAATTATTGTGGGCCATTCGTTAAAAATTAGATAATTTCATGTTAAAGCTGATGAATTACATATACATACTATGGCAAGAACAATAACCCTTTTACTGCTTCTATTGGTATTGGTCGCTTGTAAGTCCACAAAATTTCGTGTCCCGACCAAAAAAGTTGACCAACGGTTTACCATGGATGTGTTCAAGAATCATTTTTCGGGTTTTATACTGGTGGATCCCCAAACGAAGGACACCATCTATGAACACAATAGCGAAAAGTATTTTACCCCGGCAAGTAATACCAAGATCGTTACGCTCTACACAGCGCTGAAAATATTACCGGATAAAATCCCTGCCTTAACATATATGGTAAAAGGGGATACCTTATTTGTGGAAGGCACGGGGGATCCATCGTTACTTCATCCGTATTTTCAGGATAGTACCGCGATACATTTTTTACGGGATCATGCACATATAAAATTGAATCCCCATAATTTTCAGGAAGAAGTCTTCGGTCCCGGTTGGGCTTGGGACGATTATCAATACAAGTACTCGGCCGAAAGAAGCGCACTGCCCTTATATGGTAATGTGGTAACCCTATTTCAAAATGATTCCCTCGAAGTTTTACCCCAATACTTTAAGAGCAAAGTGGTCCGGGAGAATCACCCTTTTCAAAGAGATCGGGACACGAATCTATTCTATATGGACCCACAAAGGAAAGATACGCTTCAGGTACCCTTTAAGACCAACGCTTCCCTTACCCAAAAACTACTGGAGCATGCGCTACATAAAAAAGTTTTCCTAACGGACCAAATACCCCCCGGAAAAAAAGAAACTTTATACGGCCTTCCTGCTGATTCCCTGTACAAAAGAATGATGCACAAGAGCGATAATTTTTTGGCGGAACAACTACTGCTTTTGGCTTCCTCTGCTTTAACGGATACGCTGAACGGTAAGAAAGTCAGGGATTATGTTATGGACCAATTCTTGAACGATATCAAACAGCCGCCCAGATGGGTAGACGGTTCTGGGCTTTCGCGATATAATCTATTTACTCCCCAATCTTTACTGCATGTATTGCACAACATATATAGCGATATTTCCAAGGAACGATTGTTCATGTTATTTCCCGAGTGGCACGCACAAGATATAGCCGCCCTGGGCAATACAAAAAAACACGTACGCATCTATGCAAAATCGGGAAGTCTAAGCAATAACTATTGCCTTAGCGGATACCTGCTGACCAGATCCAATAAACTATTGATCTTTAGTTTTATGAACAATCATTTTACAACATCCACCGATGTTATTAAAAGAGAGATTGAAACTGTTTTGATTCTGATCGGGAATACATACTAAACGGTAAGCTTTGCTTTGTCCACATTTTTGGAAAACGTATCTAAAAGCAACTTCAGTTTGGGTACAATATAGCTGGAACAGAACGGTTTTTCAGGATTGGAATAGTAGTATTCATGAAACATCTTATCCGATGGTTTAAAGTCTTGAAAGGGCAACACTTTGGTAATGAGCTGATTTTTAAAGTCCTTTTGCAATTTCTTTAGTAGCTGTTCAGCTTCGGTTCTATCGGCATCTGTGAATGTATATATGGCGGAACGGTACTTCTTGCGCATGGAATGTGCCGCAGTGCTCTTATGTGTGTGTAAATGAACGGCGATCAAGTCCTCTTTGCTTATTGCTTTATCATCGTAATGCACAATAACGGCCTCGGAAAAGGTCTTATGTTCCCCTGTAGAGGCTACAAATCCCTGTTCCACAAGGGTTACGCCCCGCAAGGATTGAAAAACGGCCTCGGTACACCAATGGCAGCCGCCACCAAAAGCTATCTTTTTATGGATTACCATACCGTTTTAGTCGTTCGTAGCTTACGAAAATAACTTGTTTATTTGGGCATATTGTAAGAGCATAATGGTCTTCGCATCCCGTATAACCCCGTTCTTTATCATTTTTAAGGTCTCTGAAAAAGTATATTCCAGCACCTTTATGTTTTCGGTCTCATCCTCGGCTCCGCCCCCCTCGCCTACTTTCATACGCTCTTCATAGGCCCCGAGGAACAAATACAGGATCTCCGTTACCGATCCGGGCGACATATAGGTCTCAAATACCTTCTCCACCTGATCAATTTGATACCCCGTTTCCTCTTCTACCTCCTTACGAATACAATCCTCGGGGTGGTCCCCGTCCAAGAGGCCGGCACACGCTTCAATCATCATCCCGGTGCTATTGCCATTGACATAGGTAGGCATTCTAAATTGTTCCGTAAGCAC
>JBCBZE010000212.1:0-6182 GCA_039815505.1 Bacteroidota bacterium
TCATGAACTTAGTGATGGTCAATTACAACGGGTCATGATAGCAAGGGCTTTGACTCAAGATACTTCCCTTATTTTGTTAGACGAACCCACAACACACCTGGACCTATACCATAAAGTTCATATTTTAAAGCTATTGAAATCTATTGCCAATGAGACTAAAAAGACTATTTTATTTACAACACATGAAATAGATATGGCTATTCAATTATGTCATAAAATGTTGATTTTGGATGGTATTAAAAACCCTTTTGGAACCCCTCGCTCGTTAATTGAAAAACAAAGTTTTGAGAATTTATTCCCATCGGACACCTTAATTTTTGATTCCAAAATAGGTGCTTTCAAGGTGAATAAATAGAACATCTTTCGACTTACTTTTAAAGGCAAACCTTTATCTTTACTTTAAAGACGTTTTTAATACATGAACGAACTGTTAATTTATATTGTTTTAGGGCTTGTTTTCTTGGCCTTGGGCTTCTTCTTGGGAAATTACATTCAACATCTTAAGACAAAATCCAAGCAAAGTGGGCTTTTGGAAAGGGAACAACTCTTACAACATCAGCTTGCCCAGTTTGAGGCACGATTGGCCAAAACGGAAGATGAAAAAAACGAGTTACGTTCAGAAAAAGAACACTTAAACAATCAGGTTACCCGTTATGAAGTGGATTTGGAAAATTTACACCTTAAAAATCAAGAACAAAAACAGGAGGTAGAAAAATTACAAGAGAAATTCACCAAGGAATTTGAAAATTTGGCCAATAAAATCCTGGATGAGAAAAGCACCAAGTTCACGGAGCAGAACCAGAAAAACATCAAAAACATTCTACATCCGCTACAGGAAAAAATAGTGCTTTTTGAAAAGAAAGTAGAAGAAAGTCAGAAAGAAAATATAAGTATCCATTCCGCTCTGAAGGAACAACTATTGAACCTTCAAAACCAAAACCTTAAGATTACCCAAGAAGCAGAAAACTTGACCAAAGCCCTGAAAGGAGATAGCAAAATGCAAGGAAATTGGGGAGAGCTGGTGCTGGAACGTGTTTTGGAAAAATCCGGGTTGGAAAAAGACAGGGAATATTCGGTACAACAGAGTTTTACCTTGGAAGACGGCACTCGTGTTTTGCCCGACGTTATCATTCATCTACCGGACGGAAAAAAAATGATAGTGGATTCCAAGGTATCCTTAACGGACTATGAGCGTTATGTGAATGCCGAAGAGGAGGAAAAAGGAAAATATCTAAAAGATCATCTTAATTCCCTAAGAAAGCATGTAGACCAATTATCCGCAAAAAAATACGAAGATCTTTACGAGATGGAAAGCCCGGATTTTGTGCTGCTGTTTGTGCCCATAGAACCTGCTTTCGCTATTGCCATTAATAATGACAGCACTTTGTACAATAAAGCATTTGAACAAAATATTGTTATTGTTACCCCATCCACGCTATTGGCCACCTTGCGTACCATTGACAGCATGTGGAACAATGAAAAACAACAACGCAATGCTATTGAAATTGCCAGGCAAGCCGGGGCTTTGTATGATAAGTTTGAAGGTTTTGTTACCGACCTTACCAAGGTTGGCAAGAAAATGGATGAAGCTAAAACCGAGTATAAAGGGGCAATGAATAAATTGGTAGAGGGAAGGGGCAATATCATTGTAAGTATAGAAAAGCTTAAAAAAATGGGAGCAAAAGCCAAAAAATCCATTCCTGACCCCATTCTAAAACGGGCCCAAGAGGATGATTATGATGAAGAACCAACCTTAAACCTATAGGCATGCAGGAATTTAAAACCGCAAAGGAATCCAGAGTGTCGATCACGGAATTAATGTTACCTGCACATTCTAATTTTAGTGGAAAAGTCCATGGCGGCCATATCTTAAATTTAATGGATCAGATTGCCTTTGCATGTGCTTCCCGGCATTCCCAGTGTTATTGTGTAACGGCATCGGTAAACACCGTTAATTTTCTAAACCCAATTGAGGTCGGTGAACTGGTTACGCTAAAAGCATCGGTGAATTATACGGGAAGAACATCTATGGTCGTGGGCGTTCGTGTAGAATCTGAAAATATTACGACGGGAAAGAGAAAACACTGTAATTCTTCCTATTTCACCATGGTAGCCAAAAATACCGATGGAAAAAGTGTTCCGGTTCCCGGCTTGATCTTAGAGGACAATAATGGTATACGGCGCTTTACCCGTAGTATTCGAAGGAAAGAACAGGCTTCTATGCGAGGATCCCGATTTGATTCCGCTACGTATAGGGTAGAGGAACATATGGGGCTTTTGGATGGGCAAAATGTCCAAGTAGTTATGAAGGCGTAATATTTTCGGCAGCATCCGTATCCAAAAACCAAACTAAACGTCCGGACATGGGTTTCACTAAAGAAGCCGGGTACATTAAAAAGTTCCCCTCTTTGCCAATTATCTCTTTTACTTTCCCTGATTTGGTACCACCCGTAACCAAAAAGGCTACCATATCGGCATTATTGATAACCTTTCCGGTAATGGTAATTCTTTTTTGTCCGGAATCTGGATGGGTAGCCACTTCACAGTTATTTTGAGAATCCCATAGCTGTATTTCATGGGGAAAAATGGATGCGGTATGTCCGTCATCGCCCATCCCTAAAATAACCAAATCAAACTTTGGGATATCGTGAATTCTAGGCAACTCCTCGTCTAAAAGTCTGCTGTACACTAGAGCTTCGTCTTTAGGTGCGTTTTCACCTTTGATACGGCGAATGTTATTTTCGGGAATGTTTATTTGCGATAACAGATGATCAACGGTCATCTTGTAATTACTTTCTTCGTGATCGGGCGGTACGCAACGTTCATCGCCCCAATAGAAAAACACCTTGGACCAATCCAGCGCATTACCAAAACGCGAAGCAATTTCATCAAATACTATTTTAGGGGTACTACCCCCAGAAAGTGCTATATGTATCTCCTTAGGGGATTGAACAAGTTCTTTTAAGTACATCGAAAAATGTTCGGCAACCTCTTTTTTTGAATTATATATTTTAAGTTCCATATACTTACTAACAGATTACACAGAAACCAGGGTCATCGGTCATATATTCTCCAGGATTTCTCCACATGTAAATACCATCAATAAGGTCATCCGCATTTCTGGGGCCCCAAAAACCAGCCGAATAGCCATAGGTATTTACGTCCTTCCCATTTTTCCAATAATCAAGTATCGGGTCTACAAACTCCCACGCCGCTTCCACTTCATCCGCTCTGGCATATAGCGTAGCATCTCCCTGCATAGCATCCAACAAAAGACGTTCATAGGCCTCCATGATATGATTCTCCGCCAAACTGGAATAATTGAAATCCAAATTGGCACGTTCTACCTTGAATCCTTGACCGGGTACCTTGACCCCAAACTTTACGAGAATACCTTCATCGGGCTGAATTCTGATGATCAATTTATTATCCTTGTTATTAACATCTGCGTTACTAAAAATATGATGGTGCGGTGATTTAAAATGGATGACTACTTCCGTTACTTTTGTAGGCATTCGCTTGGCGGTACGCACATAGAAAGGAACATCTTTCCAGCGCCAATTGTCCACAAAAAACTTTATAGCGGCGTAGGTTTCAGTAGTGGAATCCGGGTCTACCCCCTCTTCCTCCCGATAACCTTTTAATTTCTCTCCATTGATCTCAGAGGCAACATACTGCCCTCTAATGGTATTTTTGGAGAGTATCTCCTCATCCCTCATTATACGTAGCGATTTCAGTGCTTTTACTTTCTCATTTCTGATTTCCTCCGCACTTGCACCAATAGGTGGTTCCATTACCACCAAGGAAACTATTTGCAACAAATGGTTCTGAAACATATCCCTTAGGGCTCCGGATTTGTCATAATACCCTCCTCTTTTTTCCACTCCACCACTTTCTGCATTAGTTATCTCCACATGATGGATATAGTTCCTGTTCCAAAGCGGTTCAAAAATACTATTGGAAAAACGGGTCACCAGTAGGTTCTGTACCGTCTCTTTTCCCAAATAATGATCTATTCTGTAAATTTGAGATTCTTTAAAATATTTTTGTAATCCACTATTTAAATTTTTCGCCGTCTCCAGACTATAGCCAAAAGGTTTCTCCACTATAAGTCTTTTTGTTCCGTTGGATTCGTTGGAAAGACCTTGGTTCGAAAGGTTTTTGGCAATGGCCTCATATACTTGGGGCGGAGTAGATAAATAAAAAATATAATTTCCCCCTGTATTGTGCATTGTATTGAGATCGGATATGCGTTTGGCCAACCCCTCATAGTCGGTATCATAATCCCTTCCTAGATCCTCATAAAAAATCTTTTTTGAAAAAGATTGGATAAGACCATGACTCCTTACCACTATTTTTTCCTTTAAATAATTACTTTCCAGGATGACTTTTTTTCTGAACTCCGAATCGGTCATATTACTCCGGCTAGCACCAAGTATAACAAAATTTTCCGGAAGGTGATCTTCGATAAATAGGTTGAACAATGCTGGTATTAGCTTCCTTGCCGTAAGGTCTCCTGAAGCACCGAAAATAACCAATAACTGATCTTCTGTTTTGTTCATAAAAAATGTATTAAGTCTTCTTCATTCAAACATATTCCATTTTATTGAAATACCTTGGGAGTTTACAAAACAATAATGCAAGAAGTCAAATATTTTAAATTAATTTTGAATTTACTAAGATAAAGCATAATATGTAATCCTTTGTAGAGCTTTTAGCATACAGTAAAACTTTTTTAAACCAAACATATGAATCAGAATACATACGATTTTGGACTAGTAGGCCTGGGGGTCATGGGACATAATTTTATACTCAATGTTGCCGATAATAATTTTAAAGCCTTTGGTTATGATTTGGATGAGGAAAAGGTGAATACGCTAAGAAAAAATGGAGGGGATACAACAAAGGTAGATGCCTCTACGGATATAAAAACTTTTGTAAACGCACTTACAAGACCAAGAAAAATAATGCTACTTGTTCCTGCCGGGAAAATTGTGGATAATGTTATTGGCAGCCTTTTGCCTCATTTGGATAACGGAGATATCATTATCGATGGCGGAAATTCTTTTTTTACCGACACGGATAGACGCGAAGTGTATCTGCAATCGGAAGGAATTCATTTCTTTGGCATGGGTATTTCGGGAGGGGCAAAAGGAGCTAGAATAGGACCTAGTATTATGCCCGGGGGATCAAAGTCCGGTTATCAAGAAGTTAAACCAATTCTTGAGGCGGTAGCAGCAAAGTTCAATGGAGAGCCTTGTGTAGCCTATCTGGGACCAAAGTCTGCAGGAAATTATGTTAAAATGATCCATAATGGCATTGAATATGCCCTAATGCAATTGACCGCTGAAATCTACAATATTCTTAAAACGGTCGGGGGGTTCACCAATAAGGAACTTCACGAGATATTCAAAGAATGGAACGAGGGTAGGTTACAGTCTTTTTTGGTAGAGATCACCTCTGAGATTTTAATTCAAAAAGATGACAAGGGAGACGGATACGTAGTGGATAAAATTTTGGACAAGGCCAAGCAGAAAGGTACCGGAAAATGGACTTCGCAAAATGCCATGGATATAGGAATTCCGGTTCCCGCCATAGACATAGCGGTAAGTATGCGTGAAATTTCGGCACTGAAAGACGAACGAGTAGTGGCCGATAAGTTATACAGCAGGCCCCTTATAAATGATATGGAGAGGGAAAAATTAATCAAACTAGCGGAGGAATCCCTTTACTTTTCTTTCATCATCACCTACGCACAGGGCCTGCATCAATTAACGGATGCTTCTAGTGAATATAGTTATAATCTGGACCTTTCGGTTATTGCGAAAATTTGGAGAGCTGGTTGTATTATACGAGCTGGTCTTCTGGAAGACATTACCGATGTATATAAAAAAGATAAGGATTTATCCAATCTATTGTTTGCTCCCTCTTTTGTGGAAAAAATTGAATCCACCGTTAGTTCTGCGCGGGAATTGGTAGGTTACGCCATTAAAAACGGAATTCCTTTACCAGGTCTGGCCAGTTCAATCACTTATTTTGACGCCTATACCTCTAGCAGGTTACCGCTTAATTTGATACAGGCCCAACGTGATCATTTTGGTTCGCATACCTATGAACGAATAGATATGGATGGCATCTTCCATACAGAATGGGGTAGTTGAAAAGTACCCTAAAAAATCCCA
>JBCBZE010000126.1:0-8807 GCA_039815505.1 Bacteroidota bacterium
CGCCGCTCAGGGTGCCCGCGCTGCCAAGTGACTTCAAAGCCATGGTGACCGCAGACACGCTGCGCCTGCCAGACGACTTCGTCACACACTTCCTGTGACGACGTCGGCAAGTGTTCGACAAGCCGGCCCTACGCGCGCACTGCACCGAGGTTGTCAAGGACCGCGCGAGCCGGCAGTCACAGAAGCCGATGCCGCAGGTGCCAGTGCTTTGTAGAGCGGCAAGCTCGGCACGATACGACGAGAGAGTTCCAGGGTCCGCGCAACCTGAATGAAGCGCACCTCAGTAAAGTCGCGCGTGCGCCGGATCGTACACCACTGCACCAGCACCGCCCACGCCAAAGGCCTCGGAGCCGTCAGTCGCAATCGAAATGGAGTCTACTGGAGGGCGACGAGACAGGTCTATCGAAGAGGAAGACATCGAAGCCAACAAAGTTGGAAGCCGACTGGCAGAGCGTGCGAAACTCAACACGAGACTCGGCAGAAGGATCTTGAGGTGGTGATGGAACTGCAGCAGAAGAGCGGTGCGCGAGGTACGCCACCGACACGTCGTCCAGGTCATCCAGCGCGATATGGAGCGGCTCCGGATGACTCGTGCCGTTCGGTCGCGGTCGAATGCCTGGCAGGCGACGAAGCCCCGAGGATCGAAAGGACATCGTCAGACAAGCCCACAACAAAAGAGCATGCCCGCCGTGAACGCATATCGGTCAGTGCAAACGGCGTCGCGCGAGCGCAACGAACGCCGCGGCGCACGAGTGGACCTTATTGTTCTTAACGCCAACATTTATACGGTTGATGACGACTTTTCCAAAGCAGAGGCCTTTGCCGTGCACGAGGGAAGGTTTGTTGCGGTTGGTACCTCCAAAAAAATTGGTGAGGCATATACATCCGATAAAACTATAGACGCTCCCAAGGGCACAATAATACCGGGACTAATAGATGCCCATTGTCATTTTTATGGCTTGGGAATCAATCAATCGGTAGTGGACTTGGTAGGTACACAAAGTTATACCGCGGTCTTGGATAGGGTAAAAGAATTCCATGATAAAAAGCCTAGTGATTTTATATTCGGAAGGGGATGGGATCAGAACGATTGGGAAGTAAAAGAGTTTCCAACAAAAAAGAAGTTGGACCAAATTTTTCCTGATATCCCGGTAGTTTTACAACGTGTTGATGGTCATGCATTTTTAGTAAACCAACGAGCTTTGGATTTAGCCGGGATTACCTCGGATACCTATGTAAGCGGAGGGGAAGTCATTAAAAAAGATGGAAAACCTACCGGAGTTCTTGTGGATGGGCCTATGAGTTTGGTGGCTGCGATTATACCTCCCCTGGATAGGGCTTCCCAAATAAAGGCATTGAAGGATGCAGAAAAACTATGTGTAGACTACGGACTTACCACTGTGGACGACGCTGGTTTGAATCGCAATACCATAGAACTTATAGATAGTTTACAGCAGGCAGGGGAGTTGTCCATACGTGTTTATGCAATGGTCAGCGGTTCAGCCGATAATTTGGATTATTATTTGAAAAAAGGTATCATAAAAACCCCCAGATTGAACGTGCGTTCCGTAAAAGTATATGCCGATGGCGCCTTGGGATCCAGAGGTGCTGCGTTAAGGGCACCATATACCGATCAAGAAAACCATTTTGGGGCCATGCGGATTCCCGTTTCCGAAATAGAAGCTTTGGCCGATCGGATTGCCGCTTCGGATTACCAGATGAATACCCATGCTATCGGGGATTCGGCCAACATAGTGGTTTTACGTGCATACAAGGAAGCACTTAAAAACACGCAAGATAGACGGTGGAGGGTAGAACACGCTCAGGTAGTCTCCCCACAGGATTTCAACTATTTTCAGGGGGGGATAATTCCATCTGTACAGCCTACACATGCCACAAGTGATATGTACTGGGCGGTGGATAGATTGGGCGAAGAGCGGATAAAGGGTGCCTATGCATTTAAAACCTTATTGGAAAAGTCGGGTACCTTGGCCTTGGGTACCGATTTTCCCGTAGAACAGGTAAGTCCTTTTTTGACTTTTTACGCGGCCGTGGCCCGTAAGGACCTAAAAAATTACCCAGAAGGTGGATTTCAAATGCAAGATGCGTTATCTAGGGAAGAAACACTACGCGGAATGACGGTTTGGGCGGCACATTCCAATTTTGAAGAAAAAGAGAAAGGAAGCATTGAAGTAGGCAAGTGGGCCGATTTTGTGGTTCTAAGCGATGATATTATGAAAATTCCTGAACCCGATATACCTTACCTCAAAGCAGAACAAACATTTATTGGTGGAAAACGGCTAAAGTGATTGGCGCAGGTCAGTATGTGCGACCCAAGTTAAATTTGGTGTCTACAAAAAACCCGATACCATGGGTATCGGGTTGTATTGTACATCGTTAAAAGTGTATTACATGCTAATGGGAACGGCAACCCTATTTGTGCCCCAACCCATGACCATATGTACACCTTCATCAACTTCTTTATATGCAATGGAGAAGGCTTCCAATGACTTACCATCCGAACTCGCCGTGGCCGATACCCTGGCCACATCCGAAGACTCGTCATAAGAATAGGCTCCCCATTGGTTTAATTTACTATTCAAGATAACGGTCCACTCGCTCTCGCCAGGAATGGTAAACAAAGAATATGTACCAGCTTTAATCGCCTTGCCTCCCACGGTAGCATCCTTATAGAACGTAATTTCTACTGCCTCATTGGCCCCTGTTCGCCATACTTTTCCGTTAGGAGCAAGATCGGACATAGATCTTCCCTTTAATTGTGGACGACTATAGATCACCCTGACCAACTTATCCGGGACCCTGCCACTAGAAGGATAAACAGCAATATCCAAAGGACTTTTATCCATTCCGCTGAATTCTTGTGCATTGATTTCGGGAGTTAAGACCATAGCAAATACCACGGTTGCGAGTGCAAATAATTTTTTCATAATAAGAGTTTTTGATTTTTTCAAAACTAAATAGTAATCCAGTTAAATACTTATAAAGAGTCGTTAAAATTTCAGTGTCTTACAAAATGTAGAGGATATTACTTTTTTTAATGTATAAGCTTACATTAGTGGTGTTAAAAGCGTTTATAAGTTATAAAATGTAATTAAAATAGATAAATATGTTTTACAATAAAAACTTTAAGGTCATATTTGTATTATAATTAATTAAAAAAAATGTTATGTGTGGAATTGTATGTGCGTTCGATGTAAAGGAGGCCACTGATGTTTTAAGACCCCAATTACTGGAAATGTCTAAGAAAGTTAGACATAGAGGGCCGGACTGGAGTGGTATATATGCCGATGAAAAGGCTATTTTGGCCCATGAAAGATTGGCCATTGTAGATCCGGTTTCCGGTAAACAGCCTTTATTGAGCGAAGATGGCAAACTGGTGTTGGCCGCCAATGGGGAGATTTATAACCATAGGGAATTACGAAAGAAGTATGGGAGTCATTATAATTTTCAAACCGAATCCGATTGTGAGGTAATATTGGCATTATACAAGCAAAAAGGCACTGATTTCTTGGATGAGATGAACGGAATTTTTGGTTTTGCCGTTTACGATACCGAGGCGAACGAATATTTTATAGCACGGGACCATATGGGTATTATTCCCCTCTACATGGGATGGGACGCCAATGGAACCTTTTACGTGGCATCAGAATTAAAAGCGTTGGAAGGTACCTGTGCCAAAATAGAGTTGTTTCCTCCAGGTCATTACCTAAGTAGCAAGGATGGTGCGCTTACCCAATGGTATAAGAGAGATTGGGAGGATTATGAAGCCGTAAAGGAAAACCAGACCAGTATAGATGAACTTAGGGATGCCTTGGAGGCAGCTGTTCACAGACAATTGATGTCCGATGTGCCGTACGGTGTGTTGTTGTCGGGTGGATTGGATTCATCGGTTACCTCGGCCATTGCCAAAAAATACTCCCAAAAAAGAATTGAATCGGGCGATACCAAGGAAGCGTGGTGGCCCCAATTACATTCATTTTCCGTTGGATTGGAAGGGTCGCCAGATTTGGCGGCTGCCCAAAAGGTAGCGGACCATATAGGAACGGTGCATCATGAAATTAAATTTACCATCCAAGAAGGTTTGGATGCCATTAAGGATGTTATCTATAACTTGGAAACATATGACATTACAACGGTAAGGGCATCTACTCCTATGTATTTAATGGCGCGGGTCATAAAATCCATGGGCATAAAAATGGTGCTGTCCGGTGAAGGGGCGGATGAACTTTTTGGCGGATACCTTTATTTTCATAAAGCTCCCAGCCCCAAGGATTTCCATGAAGAAACAGTTCGTAAACTAGATAAATTGCATATGTACGATTGCCTCAGGGCCAATAAGTCGTTGGCCGCTTGGGGTATTGAGGGACGGGTGCCTTTTTTGGATAAGGAATTTATGGATGTGGCCATGCGGATTAATCCAAAGGATAAGATGATCAATGGGGAGCGTATGGAAAAATGGGTCATTCGAAAAGCATTTGAATCCTATTTGCCAGAGAGTGTGGCTTGGAGACAAAAGGAACAATTTTCGGATGGGGTAGGTTACAGTTGGATAGATACCTTGAAAGAGGTGGTAAACCGTGAGGTAACAGACGAACAATTGGCCAATGCCAAGTTTAGATTCCCTGTACAGACACCGACTTCCAAGGAAGAGTTTTATTATCGGTCCATTTTTGAGGGTCATTTTCCTTCAGATGCCGCTGCACTTTGCGTACCCCAGGAACCCTCGGTGGCCTGCAGTACAAAAATTGCCTTGGAATGGGACGAAGCGTTTAAGAACATGAACGACCCATCTGGAAGAGCTGTGGCAAAAGTCCATGAGGATGCATATGACAAATAACAAATTTTTAGTGTTTGAATGAGTAAACTTTCCGATAATAACCGGATTTATTCAGTTTTTAATTATAATTAGTCCTTAAGAAACGCCTTTAATGGCGTTTCTTTTGTTCGTGGGATGAACTCATAGTGGGTATCGAAAATCCTGAAGGGAGCGAAGTTTGCCCGTCTAAAAGAAACTATATTTTGAGTTCTTCAAAAGAACGTTTTTTAAATCAACCATAACCCTTCTTTTTTTCTGATTTTGCCAATGAAATTTTCCACAATTTTTGTTGATAACTTCAATGCTTAAAATAGGCACAATCACCTTATTTCATAGGGTATTGCTTATATTTGTAAGATTGCTAAATTTCTAACAAAAGAACGTCAATAATTTATGAGCGAAGAAGTAAATAACGAGGACGAAAACAAGAATGAAGTACCGTTGAACAACAAAGAGGACGGAACAGGAAATAAAAATTATTCAGCAGATAGTATTCAGGCCCTTGAGGGTATGGAGCATGTACGGATGCGTCCCTCCATGTATATAGGTGATGTGGGGGTAAGGGGATTGCACCACTTGGTCTACGAGGTGGTGGACAATTCCATTGATGAAGCTATGGGAGGGCACTGTGATACCATAAGTGTGACCATAAATGAAGATAATTCCATTACTACCCGGGATAACGGTAGGGGTATCCCCGTAGGACTACATAAAAAAGAGGGGGTTTCCGCCCTAGAGGTGGTCATGACCAAGATTGGGGCCGGGGGTAAATTCGATAAGGACTCCTACAAAGTTTCGGGAGGTCTGCACGGAGTGGGTGTGTCCTGTGTAAACGCGTTATCCAGTCACCTTAAAGCAACCGTATTCAGAGAAGGTAAAATATGGGAGCAGGAGTATGAAAGGGGAAAGTCCCTTTATCCCGTAAAAAGTACAGGGGAAACAACCGATAGGGGTACGGAAGTGACTTTTTTACCCGATACCACCATTTTTACACAAACTATAGAATACAGTTATGAAACCCTGTCCAACAGGATGCGCGAGCTGTCCTTTCTTAACAAAGGTGTTACCATCAGTATTATGGATAAGCGCCAAAAAGATAAGGATAGTGAGAGTGGCTATGTAGAAGAGACGTTTTATTCCGATGAAGGTTTACGGGAGTTTGTAAAGTTTTTGGATAGCAATAGGGAACAGCTTACCAGGTCGGTAATTGCCATGGAAGGGGAAAAGAACGGTATCCCCGTAGAGGTGGCCATGGTCTATAATACCTCCTACACGGAAAACCTTCATTCTTACGTCAATAATATCAATACGCATGAAGGAGGCACCCATTTATCGGGGTTTAGAAGAGGTTTGACCTCTACGCTTAAAAAGTATGCCGATAGTTCGGGTATGTTGGACAAGCTAAAGTTTGAAGTGCAAGGAGATGATTTTCGGGAAGGTTTAACAGCTATTGTTTCCGTAAAAGTCGCTGAACCCCAATTTGAAGGCCAGACCAAAACCAAGTTGGGCAATAGGGAAGTGTCTTCTGCCGTTTCCCAAGCGGTTTCCGAGATGTTGACCAATTATTTGGAAGAAAATCCAGATGATGCAAAAGTAATTGTACAGAAGGTGATCTTAGCGGCACAAGCCAGGCATGCCGCTACCAAGGCCAGGGAAATGGTACAACGAAAAACGGTGATGAGCATTGGTGGCCTGCCCGGGAAACTATCCGATTGTTCCGAGCAAGATCCTGCACTTTGCGAAGTGTTCCTGGTAGAGGGAGATTCTGCAGGGGGTACCGCAAAAATGGGAAGAGATCGAAACTTTCAAGCTATCCTTCCCTTACGTGGTAAAATTTTGAATGTTGAAAAGGCCATGCAACACAAAGTCTTTGAGAACGAGGAAATAAAAAATATATATACCGCTCTTGGAGTCACTATTGGTACCGAGGAAGATAGTAAGGCCTTGAACCTGGAAAAGTTACGATATCACAAAGTGGTTATTATGTGTGATGCCGATGTTGATGGTAGCCACATTGAAACGCTTATACTGACGTTCTTTTTCCGTTATATGCGCGAATTGATCGAGAATGGTCATGTATATATTGCTACGCCACCTTTGTATTTGGTTAAAAAAGGCAATAAAAAGCGATACGCTTGGGATGACAAGGAACGCGATGAAATTGCCGACACTTTCAAGGGAGGTGTAAGTATTCAACGCTATAAAGGTCTTGGTGAGATGAATGCCGTACAATTATGGGATACGACCATGAATCCCGAGTTCAGGACGTTGCGCCAGGTCAGTATTGATAATGCGACGGAGTCTGATCGAATTTTTTCTATGCTTATGGGGGATGAGGTGCCACCAAGGCGAGAGTTTATTGAGAAAAATGCGGTTTATGCCAATATTGATGCGTAAAAATTAGATTTACCCGTTTACCAGAAGAGAAATGGAATTGGAAAAGTAGTTCAGAGAGTAATTTCTGAACTACTTCTTTTTAGAACTATTAAAACCTCTTGACCCATAATCTGCTATTCACTTCCCAATTTTTCATAATACGGGATAAAAAACGCCGGGTTATCGCTTCCTTTTTGGAAATAGACAAAGGATATAATTTTAGATTTCTTAAGAAGTACATACGATTCAATTTTACCATTCAAACTGACGACATAAATATGCTTCTGCTCTTTTTTTTCAAATAACCAAAGGTCATCAAGTGTACTTGCTTTATAGCCTTGGACTTTGAGATTTTTAGCTTCCTTTGTTAAATGCTCTTTTTCGGACTTCAAAAATTTGATATGATCATTAAACATTTCCTTTGCATCAGTTTTATCACTTTTGTATCTATACAAGTCAGCAATTTCATCCAAAGGTTTATCACTTAGTAATACATCCTCAAAAAAAGCTTTTACCATTTTTTCCTTATCTGTCTTTTGATGTTGTCCGCATGAAAGGAAGGCGCATAACAGTAATAAAGGTAGATTGAACTTCATTTGTATTGATTTTATTGTTTAGCCGTCCCTACCATTCTAACTTTTTACTTGGTAGTAGATTTCTGTTACATAATTTATAGCATTGGTTACAATATTTCTAGCCCAACATTCCATGGCGGATAACTTTGTTTGCGGTATTCAAGACTTATAACATAACAAAATCAAAGTACTATGAAAATCTTTTTTCGTCAAGCGCTTATTTGGGGTCTGTTGACCCTGGTTTATACGGTACAGGCCCAAGACAAATTTATAATCCAAAGTGCTCTAAACAACGACCTCGTATTGTCTATAGCGGATAATAGCTCTAAAATCAAAAAAAACGTACAGTTGGGCAAATATGCGAAAAAGGATACCCAGAAATGGAAAATGGTTCCCTCCAATGAAAAAGGGTATTTCTATCTGCGATCGGCCGCCGGAAAAAACGTCATGGACATTCAGTACGGGAATCGGAATAGTAGGGCCAATGTATGGATGTATACTTCCAATAGGAGTCATGGACAAAAGTGGAAGCGTATAGCGACCGGAGATGGTTTTTTCTACATCCAATCCAAGCTTGGCCACTACTTGGATGTCAAGGGTGGCGTTGGTAGGGACAAAACCTCTATTTGGACCTATACCTTGAATCGTTCCAAAGCACAAAAATGGAGGTTTACTCCCGCGGACAGAAAATTTAAGGTTCCCAATAGCTCGGCTTGTCCACTTACCAAAGGAACACCGGTATATACAGAACGTGGTAAGGTAACTATTCAGAAATTAAGCACCCGTTATGCCATTTTACCAAGTGGAACGGAGTTACGGACCACTAATGCAAAATATTTTACCGCACCTACCTTGGCCTATGCGGAAGAAATCAAGAAGATAGTGGAATTCTATAAAATTGGGCGTTCTTACCCCATTGTATCCTATAATGGTCCGGACGGACCTAGTCCTCCTCCGTATATTTTCTTTGGTAAAGATGGTCAACCCCTGAGGCATAAGATGTCCAGGGAGCGCGGTAC
>JBCBZE010000117.1:0-9094 GCA_039815505.1 Bacteroidota bacterium
CGGCCCATTCTAAATAACCCTTCTTTTCATCAATTCCGATTTTCTAACGACCTTATCCCTATTTTCGAACAAGGCCGGGACAATATTTTCCGACTCTCCGGATTCCTCAATATTGTGCAGGATCCAATCTTTCATAAGCTGATCGCTCAAGGAACGTTCAATTACTTTGTTGATCGGCCCATAACTTGCCCGTCCCGCCACAAATCGCGTTTGGAAATTCAAGACCTTGTTCACTGGGTCGATCACTTGAAAGTAGTGGTCCAAAAATCCGATTTTGATATTTGCAGGACCCAATACCCAAAAACCAAAATTCCCCATATTGCTTTCAAAGCCGTTGGTTCCATTGGCCTTGGTTCCCTTGCCAATGGTATTCCCTGCCTTATCCTCATAATATAGGTCATATACAATGGAGGATGCCTTTACATAATGCTTTTGAATCAATACTTCCTCAATTTCAAAAGTAGAACCGTAGGCAATGGCGCAATCCTTATCTTCTTCCAATTCTCCTGGTTTTTTTGGTGTAATACCGATGTGATCTCTCATATGCCAAAGCTTATATAAGGATATCTCCGGACCATCAAAATTCTTTGTATATGGGTTATACCTTGTATAGCAATCCAAATGTTTAAAGAACCAGATCAACATCTCCGGGGTAACACCGTGTATGGGCGGATGCTCTATATAGGCTTCGTATCTTCCATCTTCATGGTAGGTAAAGAACGCTTCGGCATCTTCAAGTTGTTTATACGGTTTGTTGGCTCCCCAAGCCAATTGGTTTGCAACTTCATTTACACGTTCTTTTTTATACTTCATGGGTAGGTTGATTTTTCTACCCTTAAAAATAGGGCAGATGTACTTCTTAAAAGTTGTCTTAGTTAAAGACTGGGATTAGAAAGTATTCCTATATTTTTAGGCTAAAAAAATGCTAAATTCGAATGTTATAGATTTATGGAAAAGACTTCACTTGCTTTCAAAAAGGAAATTATCGCATACTATCCAGATCTTTCAGAGAGCGAATGGGAAATATTTCGGGCGCAGTTAAAACCAAAAATGTATAAAAAGGGGACCACTATATTTTCACAAGCAACCGTATGTAAGCATGTGTTGTTCGTTTCGGAAGGAATCGTAGCTTCAGAATATCAAACAACTGAAGATCAAGTTATTAATCGCTTCTTTAACGCTAAAGCACTTTGTTCCAATGTGGAAAGTCTAATGAGCGGGACGTTAAACAACGACCGAATGTTTGCAATTACGAACGTGCTCGGTGTGCTTATACCGAAAAGTACTTTTATCCAATATTATTTACACTCCGATAGGATAGGCCTTTACTTTAGGATGAAATTATTGGATATCATACGAGAGGATAAGCAATTTATTTCCATGAAGACCAACTCCAGAATAGAAACGCAACTTACTTTCTTACAAGAAAATTATCCTGATATCATCCTGGAAACGCCATGGAAATATATTGCGAGCTTTATTGGGGTAACACCAGCTTGGTTAAGCAGAAAGTTGAAAGAAAACCCAAAAATGAAAAAGTAAGTGCGACCTTTCCGTTATCTTGTGATCCCGCACCAAAAGAAAGGTGCCGCAGTGGTCCTTAGACCAAATTGTACTCCCGGGCTCTTTTCGCCAGATCCATCAGGTTTTTTACTTCCATCTTCCGCATAAGGTTAAAGCGGTGGGTTTCAATGGTACGTTGGCTGTTCTGTAACTTTTCGGAAATCTGCTTGTTGGTAAGTCCGCTTAAGACCAGTTCCAGCACTTGTAGTTCCTTATTGGTCAAATCAAAAGGATGGTCTTTGCGTTTACGGGTCTCCGTAGTCTCGCCACTCTCTTTCTTTGGGTTCAGCAAATTGTTGACCAGGACATTGGAAATATCGCCGCTAAAGTATTTGCCCCCTTCCCTTACGGTATGAATGGCCTTGATAAACTCTGCCTTACCGGTATCTTTTAACAAATACCCACTGGCGCCCGCACTGACCGATTTTAAGATATACTCCTCCGAATCATGCATGGATAGGATAATCGATTTTACGGGCAAACCCTGCTGGTTTAGCGCTTCAACGGCCTCTATGCCGTTCATTTTGGGCATGCGAATATCAATGATCAGCATATCTGGTTGTTTCTCCTGTACGATGGATATGGCCTCTTGGCCATTGGCCACTTCACCGATAACCTCCAAGTCCGCCTCCTCTTCCAAAAGCGCGCGGATACCGTCCCGAACCAAGGAATGATCATCTGCTAAAATAATGGTGGTAGTATTCAAAGCTTGTTGTATTCTGTAAGGACAAATATAGGTTAAAAACGGAAATGAGTTTGGGGGGATTGGAGGGTTAAAGATCTCCTTTTCAATTTTTTTTTGTCATTCCCGTGAAAACGGGTGTCCATTTAATGAGCTAGTGGATTCCTGACCCTATCTGCCGACAGGTGGGTGCGCAAAGCTTATTCATTTCAATTAATAGCAACAAGCTATTTGTTTTGATTGTCTTTCCTTTTCTTTGCTTGCCCAAAGAAAAGAAACAAAAGAAAAGGCACCTTCTCTTAGGCATTTTTCCGATTTACTAATCGAAAAACCGATTGAAAAAATCCGCGTCGCTTACTATGTTCTCTCCTGTTCTCGGATCTTTTTCAACCTATGCTGAAGACAAGGGTTTTCTAATTTTATGTCTAGGTATATTAACGCAACATGTGATTTGGTCCCTTTTTGTCATTCCCGTGAAAACGGGAATCCATTTAATGGGGTTGTAGATTCCTGCCTGCGCAGGAATAAAAAATTTAGTAGTGTTTTGGAATTTGGTGCTTGGTGCTTGGAATTTGTGGAGTAGCATGGGTTCTCGATACATCCTGAAACAAGTTCAGGACACTGAAACCGACAGAATCGGTATTTCCAATATACAAAAAAGAGCCACCACAAACTTTTCCAAGTGCATGATGACCCTTACGAAGCAAAGTTGAACTACTTAAACTATTCTTCTTTTGGTTTTGATGTAAAAAATTTGGGTTTGATAGTCAACATTACCCAAGCCCAGTTTTGCAGATCCGCCGCGGCATCTTCGCCAATGGCTCCCTGTGGAATATCAAATATACCGTCCGAGGTAAAGAATTGGGAATAGCCCAACTTTAGGTTTACCCCATCCTTTAAATTTTGATTGAACACCAAATCTATTTCGCTTCCCAATGCGGATTCTCCGGTAGCCGTATCCTGTTCCCCCTGAAAATTCAGGAACTTGACAAAGAGGTTAGATCCGGGACCGGTCTTGATGTTGGCGCTTACATGAATGTCCACCAGGCCTACGGAATTGGCATGATTGCCTACATAGAACAGATCCATTAGACCATTGAATTTGTGGTTGGTGCCAAAAAGTGGAAAGAAAGCGCCGGTGGATCCCGCATCCGCATCGTTACCACTGATAATTTCGGCCCCTACGCCCAATTTTAATCCTTTGGTCGCTTTAAACCCCAGGTCCAATCCCAATAGATAGGCCCCGTCCACTTCCAGCTCATTTACGCGTTCCCCGGTCTGTAAGTAACCGTTGAAGGCAGCATCAAAAATACCCGACTTATATTCCAGATGGGTACCGAATGTTTGTAGATTACTGGTGCCGTCTCCTGTATTCGGGGAAGGTTCCACATCCGCCTCAAAATTTTGAAATCCGTTGTTCAAGAACAAGACACTTCCGGAGAACTTCTCCCACTTTTGCTTTGCATACACATATTGCATGGTCTTATAAGTAAAGAATCCGGGCGTTTCAAGGAATGCGTTTCCATTATTTATAAAGCCTTGGATGTTGGCCCCAAAGGAGTCAAAATCCTGATTAAAGGCAAAACCGGCATCCAACATAAACTTGTTCTTCTTGTACTGAATCAGTGCCGCATCGTGGTTACGCGCCTGTTGGGCCCAAGCCAACCCTCCAAAAATACGTTGGTCATCATAGGAAATCACCTGTCTCCCCAGTTTAGTGGACCATCCATCGCTCCCCAATTTTACGGAAGCCCAGGCTTCAAAAACGCTGAAGGAATTGTTGTCATCCACTTCGCGTATCTGTCTGTTCTCCCCCCAGACCAGGACGTCCTGTAGACTCAAGTATATTTTAAAGGTTTCCGTGGTATAACCGGTGTTTAGCCTGGCCCTGGTACTGATGGCAAAACCTGGGTCTTGATCTTCGGCAATCAACTGATTAAAACCATTCCTAAATTCGGCCCTTGGCCTAAACTCCCCTGAAATGGTGAACTGGGCATTTGCATATTGTATCGATAGGAATACTAGGAATATAAATGTGTACTGTTTTTTCATTTGTTTCGTGTTTTAAAGTTTATAGATTCGGTGACTTAGTGTTCTAAAAAGTCGATCAAGTGTTTTCTATAGGTATAGTAGTCATCGTGTTCCAAGACAGTTTTTCGGGTTCTAGGTCGTTCAAAATCCACTTCCAGGATATCTCCGATCTTGGCTCGAGGACCGCTGGTCATCATCACGACCCGATCAGCCAGAAAAATGGCTTCATCCACGTCGTGCGTAATCATTACCGCTGTAATTTTCTCTTTGTTCCAGATTTCTATGAGAATGTCTTGCAGTTCTCCCCGGGTTAGCGAGTCGAGCATACCAAAAGGTTCATCCAACAACAGCACTTTGGGCTTTATGGCAAAAGCACGTGCAATCCCTACACGTTGCTGCATCCCTTGGGACAATTCGTTGGCCTTTTTATAAAAGGCACCGTCCAGACCCACCTTGTGCAAGTAGTACTTGGCAATATCCTTACGTTCCGATTTGCTGGCATGTGGAAATACGCGGTTAACCCCCAAGAGTACGTTTTGCAGGGCCGTCATCCAAGGCATAAGACTGGGCGATTGGAAAATAACGCCCCGATCGGGCCCTGGACCTTTTACCGGATTTCCCAAAACCGCAATATTACCGGCCGTTATGGGGTTTAGCCCGGCTATCATGGAAAGCATGGTAGTCTTTCCACAACCCGAATGGCCAATGATGGTTACAAATTCTTCTTTCATGATCTGAAGGTTCAAATGCTCCAGCACCACATAGTCGCCTTTTGGTGTTGGATACACTTTCTTTAAGTCATGTAGATCCAACATCACTTGGGAGGGAAACAATATGCCGTTTTCCGTGCTCCCTATTTCTTTTATATCTTTTGCTAGTACCGTGTCCATTGTGCTTTATTTAACTCCTTTATACAAATCAATTTTACTGTCCGTTCGAGCGAAGTCCGGAACCCCTCACCTATTTAATCAATCATTTCATTAGGCCACAAAACTTTTTGGACTAAGCTCTGGCAATAGATATGTTTCCGTTACTTCTGATTTTCGTTCTTCCCCAATGTCCATCAAATATTCAATAATGGCGTTTCGGGTCTGTTTGTAGACTATATTATCGTTTAGCTCCGTTTTATCCCGGGGGCGTTCAATATCGATGATGAATTCCGGTCCCAAGGTGGCATTGGGGCCCGGGCGTAAGGGAATAATACGGTCTGCCATATAGATTCCTTCGTCCACGTCATTGGTGATGAGCAATGCCGTACGCTTGTCCTTGCTCCAAATGTTCAAGATCTCGTCCTGAAGGTTTCCACGGGTCAGGGCATCCAAGGCGCCCAAAGGTTCGTCCATAATGATCATCTCGGGATTCATGGCCAAGGCACGGGCCACGGCCACGCGCTGGCGCATACCCCCGGACAGCTCCTTGGGACGCTTATTGATCGCAGGGCTTAGGTTCACCATTTCCACATAGTTGTTTACCCGTTGCATTAAAACCGACTTCTTTTCCTTGGGAAAAGCCTCCTTTACGGCCATATAGACGTTCTGTCCTACGGTAAGCCAAGGCAGGAGGGAGTAATTCTGAAAAATAACGCCCCTTTCATGACTGGTGCCCTGTACGGGTTTTCCCTTGAACAGGACCTCTCCGGCGGTAGGTTCCAACAAACCGTTGATCAGGTTTACAAGGGTGGTCTTGCCACTCCCGGTGAAGCCCACAATGGCGACAAACTCCCCTTCCGCTATACTCAGGTTGATATCTGATAATACTTCGGTCTTATCAGCTCCTTGCCCGTACGTCTTATACACATTTTTAAGTTCCAAATAGGCCATTTATAATTGCTTTAAGGTTATGCCATTTCATTTTTGTTAAAGGACACCATGTTCTGAATGGTGAGCATAATGCGATCCAAGAGGAATCCAATGATTCCGATGACGAACATGGCCACAATGATCTTGGAATTGGAATCGTTGGCCCCGTTCTGGAACTCTTCCCAGACAAAGGAGCCCAATCCCGGGCTTTGCGCCAATAGTTCAATGGCGATCAGCACCATCCATGCCACGGAAAGTGTAATACGCAGTCCTGTAAATATCAAGGGCAACGAAGAAGGTAAGATTACCTTGAAGACCTTTTGCAAGGCTCCTAACTTTAGTACTTTGGCTACATTGATATAGTCTTTGTCCACCGAAGAGACACCCATGGCGGTATTCACCAAGGTGGCCCACATGGCACAGAGCCCCACACTAATAAAGGAAATGATAAAGGCACTGTCTTGATTGGAGTCCTTGGTCATGGTCTTTACGATCATGAAGACCAATAACAACCAGACTACGGGAGACACCGGTTTAAAAATTTGGATCAACCAGTTAAAGGAACTTCGTAAAGTAGGGCTTAACCCTATAATGATCCCAATGGGCACCGCTATTAACAAAGCCAGCAAGAAACCGGCGAATACGGTCTTTAAGCTGGTCAAAATCTGATCTACAAAAGAAGGTCTCCCCGTATAGGTGATGGCAGCCTTGCCTTCCGCAATTCTTTTTGCGTTCATGGCCGCTGTTTTCTCCTCAAATGCGATCTTGTCCGCGCGGATTACCTTATGATCGGCGATCAGGGTCTGTAAAGAGCCCCACACTTGGGAAGGGGAAGGTAAGGTGTTGGGCTGACAGCTGATATCGCCCGATGCGATACAGGCCTTCATGGCATCGGCCGCATCCTGACCCTGGTCGTTCAAGGCCTTTTCAATTTTATAATCAGCCTCCATATTGAACAAGGCCTTTGCACCACTATGCCATAATCCTATGAACAAAAGGATAGAGGCCAAGGGCACAACTACCTTGGTCAATAAGGATTTAACATTAAACTTAGGGGGTTTTATCCGTAATCTTGAAAAAAGGTTTTTGAAAAAACCCGAGGTTTTCGAGACGGTAACTTTAGGTAAGGTAACACTTTGCTTCATGACGTTACTTTAGAGGTTTATACTACAGTGAGGAATCTTCTTTATTCCCTATCTCAAAACTATTGATATAGCCCAATGGATCTTTAGCATCATAGGTCTTACCGTCGATAAAGTCGGTCGTGGCCGGTTTATAGCCATCCGTGGTGGGTATATCCTCTGCTGGTATAAGGCCCTCGGTCACTAAAAGATCTGCCGCCTTTTTCCAGATGTCCGGTCTATAAATATCCTTGATGGTCTCATCGTACCACGATGCAGGTTTGGATTCGGGAATTTGGCCCCAACGCCTCATTTGTGTCAAGAACCAAACACCATCGGAATAGAACGGATAGGTGGCATTGTATTTATAGAATACATTAAAATCTGGCATGGAACGCTTATCCCCTTTTTCGAATTCAAAGGTTCCGGTCATGGAATTGGCCAATACTACTTCATCGGCTCCAACATATTGGGGCATGGAAAGTATTTTTACCGCTTCCGCCCTGTTGCCGGGCTCATCTAACCACTTACCGGCTCGGATCAGGGCCTTGGTGACCGCTATGGCCGTATTGGGATTCTCCTCCACAAATTTCTTGGTCATTACGAATACCTTCTCCGGATTGTTTTTCCAGATATCATAATTAGTGGTCACGGGAACACCGATTCCTTTAAATACGGCCTGTTGGTTCCAAGGCTCCCCTACACAATAACCGTATATGGTCCCCGCTTCCAAGGTAGCCGGCATTTGTGGTGGTGGAGTAACCGATAATAACACTTCGGCATCGATTTGCCCTTGTACATTATCTGCCGTATACATGCCCGGATGGATTCCGGCGGCCGCCAACCAATATCGAATTTCATAGTTGTGTGTAGAAACGGGAAAAACCATTCCCATTTTAAAGGGCTTTCCATTATTTTTATACTCGGTAATCACAGGCTTCAAGGCCTCGGCCTTAATGGGATGTACAGGTTTGCCTTCTGCATCCTTGGGTACATTGGGTTTCATCTTGGACCATACATCATTGGATACGGTAATACCGTTTCCGTTCAAATCCATGGAGAATGGGGTCACCAACTCTGCTTGTCGTCCAAACCCGGCACCCGCTGCAATGGGCTGTCCGGCCAACATATGCGAGCCATCCAATTGTCCATCGATAACCCGGTCCAGTACATTTTTCCAGTTAGACTGTGCCTCTACGGAAACAAAAAGCCCTTCCTCTTCAAAGAAGCCTTTTTCCTTTGCTATGGCCAAAGGGGCCATATCGGTCAATTTGATAAAACCAAAGGTGAGCTGTGGTTTTTCTATTTCAAGGGTAGTTGTTGAACCGGTTTCCGCTTGGGCCGTCTCCCCTGTTTTTTTTGTGCTTTTTCCTCCACATGCCATGAGCACCAGTGCCGATAGCAGCAGGAAAACAGATTTTTGAGTAATTAATTTCATATCATATATATTAAAGGTGAATAACTTGATCAGGACAAACATACGTATATAATTAAGTATATATACTTAGTTTATTGTAATAAATGTGTTTTGATACGTGTTTTTACGAAGGACTAAAAGAATGGAAATCTAAAATTGAAGAATGAAAAAAAAACATGCTTGTTTTTGGGAAATCCTAATTTTTTTAAGAAGTAGGATGTGCACTAGCACCTAAAATCCCTTTCGTCGTTCCTTAGTGCCCTATATATTTAGAGATTTAATACGCGCTGTAGCTCGTCCTCAAAGAAGGAGGGGTGTTCGGCTACCACATCGCCGACAACAATAACACCGTGTTTGGAAAGGTCTATGTCCAGTGCCATTTGCGCTGCCTGGCCAAGGGTTCCCGTTACACAGGATTCTCCAGTTACGGTACCGTTCTGAATAATGGCTATCGGCGTCATCTTTCCCCGGTAATCACTTA
>JBCBZE010000309.1:0-4343 GCA_039815505.1 Bacteroidota bacterium
ATCTCCTGTTCCGGAATGATTTACATCGGAAAGCATTAAATGCAGGGCGGTGGATAGATCACTATAGGTTATTTCCGAATCCGTAATCTCATAGGATTCAAGGGCAAGCGTAAAACCATCCCCTTCACTACTACCTGTATCCGGACTTGATGAAGTTTCTTTGGCTATATCGTAATTCGCATTTTCAGATTCGTCCACTTTTATATGAAGTTGCGCTCCCTTTATCGTAAGACTGCTGATTTGTATAGGTTCATCGGCGGTCTTGAACAGTTCTGCTATGGACATTTTAAGTTCTACTGCTTTTGAGGCGAACAAGGTATCCCCTTGAAATGGGGCATTATTGACCAGGGAAATATCCGTTAAGGATACTTTCGCCTTGGGAAAGTTACTGAACAGGCTTAAATCCGCTTCGGCAAAATCAAAAGTTGCATTGATATTGGTATTGACCTTGTTTTTTATGATATCCGAAATCTTACCTTTTAAAAAGAGCGGGGCGGCAATCAATACCCCAATAAAAAATAACACAACAATACCTACTATCTTTAAAATTTTCTTTTTCATCCGTTCTCTTTTACCGTTTTTTAATTGTCAGGGCTATTCTCAGGGCAGAACACATAAGGGTATCCCTATCGCCGGTTTTACAACCAGTTTTGTACCGCATACCTTATATTCTTATGAACTTGAAAAAGTGATAATTATTATCTGCCCATGTCTATTTCCTGTCCAATGGCAAGATTGAATCTCTTTCTCAGGATATATACGAAGAAATAGAGCAAAGGGGTGTCCAGAAATGCTATAAAAACCTTAAAAAGAAAACCGCTTATGACCAAACCATAAAATAGGTTCCATGGCAGTACCTTGAATATACAGAGTAATCCAACAACGGTAAAGGTATCTATGAACTGGGACAAAAAAGTTGAAAAATTATTACGTAACCACAGATATCTGCCCTTGGTCAGCTTTTTCCAAAAATGATAAATGGCAATATCCACATATTGGGCGGCCAAATAGGCCAACATCGATGCCAAGACGGCAATGGGCGATAAGGCAAAGACTTTTCCAAAAACTTCATCACCTATAGGAGAAGTGGGTATAGCGGGAGCTACATCGGCCAACAGCAGAATACCCATGGAGAAAAAAGAAGCAAATATTCCGGCCGTTACGATCTGATTCGCTTTTTCCTTACCAAAAACTTCGGAAATAAGATCGGTTATCAAAAACGTCAGGGGGTAGGGCAATATCCCTACCGAAAGCTCAAATATAGGAGCCCCAAAAACGGTGATATCGCCAAAGGGATTCCAATAAAAAAACTTTTGAAAGATAAGATTGGACACAACCAATGAAGTGATAAAAAGAGCTCCTAGATACAAGTAAATTGTATAGGCAAGCTTTTTGTCCTTTAATGTCATTTATTACTTAATATTTAGCGAAAAAGGCATTCTTGCCTGAACCCCTTTTTGTTGCATTGCGGATTTGATCTGTTTTAAAATCGTATAAGCTTCCCATCCTATTTCCTCGGCGATCATCTCTTCTTTATTTTTAATGCCCGCACCTCCAAAATCCTCCATAAACCTTTCAAAACCGGATTTGTACTTTGGGAATTTTTTAATTCCATACGAGTCCAGACCTGCCATGGAAGCAGCTTCGGCCACGGCATCGTCCAGGCCGCCCAATGCATCCACCAACCCCAATCTTACGGCATCCGTACCACTCCAAACCCTACCTTGCGCCAAGCTATCCGCTTCGGCCATGGATATATTCCTTCCTTGGGAAACCCTGGTCAGGAAAGTCTGGTAGGTATCCTCTATGCCCTCTTGGACAATACCTCTAAATTCATCGCTCATAGGCTCAAAAAGGGAATAGTCCACAGAATTCTTGTTTGTTCCTACCTGTTCCGCATTTATGCCAATGTCACCGGCCAGTTCGCTAATATTGGGAACCGTACCAAAGACACCTATGGAACCTGTAATCGTGGTAGGTTCCGCAAAAATTTTATCCGCACCCACGGCAATGTAATACCCCCCTGAGGCCGCTACATCGCCCATAGACACCACTACCGGTTTTATTTCTTTTGTACGTTCTATCTCTCTCCAAATAATATCCGATACCAAGGCACTGCCGCCCGGAGAGTCTACCCTCAGTACAATGGCTTGCACATCTTCATCCTCCCTAGCCTTTCTGAGCGCCTTGTTTATTATTCCCTGCCCAATGATATCGGGACTGCCCTCTCCGTATAAAATCTCGCCTTGGGCATAGACTATGGCAATCTTTTCGTTACCGGAATTGATTTTCTTTTTATTGGCGATTTTTATATAATCGGCCAATTCAACATAATTCAGCTCATCATCCGCTTCTATACCAAGGATATTCTTTAAGTATCCCTCATATTCATCATAGTGTACGGCCCCATCTATTAATCCGGTCAGCTTTGCATATTCGGGGTTTCTCCCTCCCAGGGTATCGGCAATTACATTAAGGCTTTCTTGGTCTATATTTCTTCCTTCGGAAATACCCGCTATCATAGATCCCCAGAGCGAATTGATCAATTCACTGATCTGTGTCCTATTGGCATCGCTCATTTCATTGGATAAGTAGGGCTCCACGGCAGCTTTATACTTCCCATGACGGATGACCTCCATTTTTACCCCTGTTTTTTCTTGCAGGTCCTTATAAAAAAGTACCTCGGCGGACAGCCCCTTAAAATCCATACCTCCAACGGGATTCAAAAAAATACTATCGGCAACACTTACCAAATAATAATCTTTTTGAAGGAAAAAGTCACCGTAGGCATATACAAATTTTCCGCCCTCCTTGAAATCCTTTAATGCCCTTCTAAGCGCTTGTGTTTGTGATATGCCCGCTAGTATAAAATTATTGTTGATACTGATACCCTTGATCTTATCATCGTCCTTGGCGACCTTAATGGCATGTAAAATTTCATCCAGGCCCTGGGATTCTTCGAACAATCCTGAAAATGGATCCGCGGCATTGTTTCCGACATAATCTTTAATGGATTGTTGGATACGCAACTCCAAAACCGTGTTTTTCCCAAGATCTACGGTATCGTCGGTACTTCCCAACAAAGTGGCGAATATAAAGAACATGGCGAAAAGTATCCCAAAAGCAACTAGGCAACCGATGATGGCCGCCAATAGATTTCTTAAAAATTTCATTAAAGGTATTTTAGTTTAAAAACCAAAGATAACCATTGTAGCATTTATCCTTAATCATTTTTTTCTATTTACAGATGATTTCTTTTTATGTAGGTTTGTTTTCCTTATTTTGTTTCTGCATTATGTTAAATACCGTAACCTCATATCTTTCCTTGGGCAGTAACATGGGCGACAAACCCCATAATCTGCAACAAGCCATTTTTTCACTACAACATGGCGTAGGCGAGATAATAGGTATATCACATGTCTATAAAACCAAGTCTTGGGGCTTTGAATCAGACGATTTTCTCAACATCTGTGTTGCGTTGAAAACCAATTTGGGCCCCGAAGATCTCTTAGGACATATCTTGAAGATCGAGGCATCATTGGGCAGGCGTCGTTCACAAACCAAGGAGTATGAGCCGCGAATCATTGATATAGACATCCTATATTACGATTTTGAGATTATGAAAACGAAATCGCTCACCTTACCGCATCCACAATTACATCTAAGACGTTTTGTCCTAAAACCCCTAGCGGATATAGCACCTCAGTTCTATCACCCCATATTGATCAAGGACACCCGAAATCTTATACAGGAATGCAGGGACAAAAGTAAACCGGAAAAGACGTCCCATCGTTTTTTTAAGGATAGGCAATCGCTTTTCTCAGGACTTAATTTTATTGCCATTGAAGGCAATATAGGGGCGGGAAAAACCACTCTGGCCCATAAGATATCCAAGGATTTTAATGCCAAATTAGTATTGGAGCGGTTTGCGGACAACCCCTTTCTACCCAAATTTTATGAAGACCAAAGTAGGTATGCCTTTCCCCTGGAAATGTCCTTTTTGGCCGATCGTTACCAACAATTTACGGACGACACTTCCCAATATGATCTTTTTAGGGAGTTTATGGTGAGCGACTACGATATTTACAAATCACTGATTTTTGCCAAAATCACCTTACAGGATGAAGAGTATGCCCTGTATAGAAAGGTTTTCAATTTTATGTACAGAGAAGTAAAAAAACCCAAAGTATACATTTATTTATATCAGAGCACGGAGCGGCTATTGGAAAATATCAAAAAAAGGGGGCGGGACTACGAACAGAACATAGCACCTGGCTATTTGGAAAAAATCAATCGAGGGTATTTCGATTTTATTAAGAGTTATCCGGAAAAGAACAATTTGG
>JBCBZE010000195.1:0-6631 GCA_039815505.1 Bacteroidota bacterium
GATTGTGTTGCTAAAAAGTTAATGAACTCAGTATGTAGCTCCTCCAATTGTTGTTTTGTAAGCCTAATATATTTCATACTACAAAAATAAAAGCCCCAACCATAATGTCGGGGCTTTTTATCGATAATTTCCTTTAATTAAATATATACCGCAACCCAAATTGCGCCTGCCATCTTGAAACCAAATCGGGATTGTTTACAAAGGTACTCGTCTGGGAAGTATCAAAACTATAAGTAGGGACTCCCGCAGCATCTACCGTAACCCCTAAAGGCTGGGTGGTCAGGGGATCCTGAACAACCCCCCAATCGGAATTGATCAGATTCCCAAGGTTCAAAACGTCAATACTGAATTGAACCGTGTTGGTCTTATCACCAACTTTAAAATTAAAGTCCTGTAATACCTTAACGTCCCATCTTCCGGTCCAAGGTCTTAAAATGTCATTACGTCCTGCAAAACCTCCTCTTCTTCCATTTAGGTATTCATCCTGTTGAATAAACGCCTCAAAGGCATCTCGTTGTTCTGGAGATGCAAATTGTTGCTGTTGTAATTGCTCGGCGGTTGGGATAAAAATCAAATCATTGGTAAAAGAGCCATCATTATTGATGTCCCCGGAATACGTATAAGAAAAACGACCCCCTTGCGCATATTCAAAGAAGGCGCCTATGGAGGTTGCGAATTTATCGCCCCCATACTGCCAAGATTTATTCAATTGCCCAATAATTCTATGCTTATTTCCGAAGAGGCTCGGAGAAGTAGTTGCCGTATTTACATTGCCTAGTGATGGATTTAAATCAAAAATATCACTACTGATTTCAGCTCCTAGAGAGTTAGCATCTTGACTTTCCAGGAAGTTATACGCTATACTGGCAAAGAAATTATTTTGAAACTGCTTTTGAAGTTTAAATGACCAGTTGAAAGAATAACCAATATCCACGTTTGAGAATACATATGCATTGGTAGCCCCTCCAAAAATGGTCGCTCTATCCTCTGGTAAATATATTACCCTATTATCTGCTCCTTGTAAAGTTCCTGTGGGCGTACCGGCTCCAAAGTTATTCACGGTAGCCGCATTTATATCTTCGGTATAAATAATATCCGTAGAAGCTATTATTCCATTTTCGAAGCGATAATCGATTCCTAAATTACTACGCCATACCTGCGGAAACTGAAAATTAGGGTTGGTGGTTTGATAAAAGAAGAAGTCCGTGCTCTGTACTTGGTTACCTACCCATACAAACGGAAAGCGTCCGGAGAAAATTCCCGAACCACCTCTCACTTGAAAGCTTTGGTCTCCTTTTACATCCCAGTTGATCCCCACTCGTGGCGACCAAAGAATATCATTGTCAGGTAAATCCAAGCTGTTTAATAAGGTAGGGTTACCGTTTTCATCAAAATACTGGATATCTGGGGCATAAGTACCTCCGTCAGCCAATAAACCACCTTTACGATCAATGTTTTCCTGTACCAGATCCCTAGTATTAAAATACAAAGGCTTATCGGCTCTAAGACCGTAGGTTAATTTAAAGTTATCCGTGACGTTCCATTCGTCTTGCACATAAAAAGCTAGTTGCCCTACGTTGGTTTCGGCCAAGTTCCAGCCTCCCGGCGTTCCAATATCTACTGCATTATTGGCAGCAAATATTCCTTCAGCGTTTGCTATTGCATCCCCTATCAAACCATTGTCAACCGCTTCCAAGAAGGCATCCACGCTGGGAAAATCTCCAAAAACCCCTACAAAACCCCTATCGTCACCAAAGGCATAGGTGCCTAAATTAAAAGAATTGAAGAATTCGAAACGTTCATAGGAAAAACCAACAGTAAACGTATGGTCTCCAGAGAAAAAGTTTAAATTATTTGTAATTTGAAATACATCTTGCTCCAGTCTATTATTAATGGAGAATGGTTCATGGCCTGCCACTATGGCCCTTACTCCATCTTGCTGAATATTGATTGCAGGTGCGGGGGTAGAAAAAGGGTCACGAGAGTCATCAAACTTGGTATAACCAATTTGAAGCTTGTTGGTAGCCGTACCGTTATTAAATGTAGAGTTCAATTCCGCCAAAAAGGAATTAATTTTATTGTTGATCCTATAACCACTATTGGCAAATTGCAGCGTAGTGGCATCAGGTCCCCTTCTACCAATAGCAAATTCATTGGCCGTTAAATCCCTTGAGGCGTCCAGAAAGTTATATATCAATGCCAAGCGGTTATTATCATTAATGTTCCAATCCAACTTAAAAATACCCTTGGTAGATTCGGTGTCCAAGGTATACCCTTCAAATGCGCCTGTATCATAACCTAATCCGGCCAATGCATCCGATACCAATTGTAAATCCGTCGCCGATACTCTAGAAACATTGTTTCCTCCCTGGCCCCTATCGGCCACAAAATTAGATCCCAAATCTTCCCGTTCATCCCTTTCGAAGTTGGTAAAGAAAAACAACTTGTTCTTTACAATAGGAAACCCAATACTGATACCATATTGCGTTTGTGAAAGGTCCGGTACAAAAACATCTTCTCCTTCAACTTTGCTACCGGTCAGATCTTCATTTCTGAAAAAGCCATAAACCGTACCTTTTAACTCATTGCTTCCACTTTTGGTCACTGCATTGACTGCTGCACCTGTAAAACCAGCTTGAGTTACATCGTAAGGTGCCAGTGAAACTTGTATTTGGTCAATAGCATCCAAAGAAATCGGTTGGGCATTGGATTGCCCACCCGGTGTAGCGGCATCCAAACCAAAAGGATTATTGAAGATAGAACCGTCCAGTGAAAAATTATTGTATTGTTCATTACGTCCACCGAATGAATTTCCGTCCGAAGTGGGTTCCAGTCTAGTAAAATCTTGGGCAGATCTAGTTATTGTTGGAAGTCTGGTCAATTCCCTACGCCCTATGCTTGTCTCGGCTCCCGTGCGGTCACCGCCAAAGGTACCTCCCTGATCGCCAACCACGATAACTTCATCCAATGCTTGACTTTCCGAAACCAATTTTGTATTGAGATTAAAGGTTTTTCCCAACGTAAGAAAGATATCATTTCTAACTTGATCTTGGAAACCCACATAGGATATGGTAACTTCATATGGCCCTCCAATTCTAAGGTTTAATAAATTAAACCGCCCATCTTCGTTGGTTATGGCCCCATATTTAGTACCGGTAGGTGTATGGATTGCAACAACGTTGGCACCCAATAAAGGTGCGTCTTGATCATCTGCAACCGTACCTCTTATATTGGACGTGGTTACCTGTGCAAAAGCAGACACTCCAGATATTAAAAATACAATGCTTAAGAGTAGTAATTTTTTCATTGAGTTTATTGTTAATTAAGTATTAAGGAAACACTAACTTAATAAAAAAAAGAGGAGCTATGCATGCATAGCTCCTCAAAAGTTATCAACACTAAAAATGAGGCTTATTTTTTTGCTTCCGCAATAACTTCAAATGGAAATTCCATAATAACTTCTCTGTGCAATCGTATGGAAGCATTGTAAGGTCCGGTTCTTTTCACGGATCCTCCTTTAATACTGATAAATTTCCTGTCTATCTCATGACCCGCTTTTTCAAGAGCAGCGGCCAAATCAATGGTAGAGATAGAACCGAACAATTTATCTCCGGTACCTACCTTGGCGGGTATCTTTATTTCCAGAGCTTTTAGCGCTTCCGCCTTCTTATTGGCTTCGGCAATGACTTTCTCCTCTTTATGCGCTTTCTGTCTTAAATTTTCCGCCAACACTTTCTTGGCCGATGGTGTAGCCAATGCAGCCAGTCCATTAGGGATAAGATAATTTCTTCCAAATCCGTTCTTAACGGTTACCACATCATCTTTAAAGCCCAAATTCTGTACGTCTTCCTTTAATATAAGTTCCATAATCTAGTCTTTTTATTTTAATAAATCACCAACATAAGGCATTAACGCCAAATGACGTGCCCTCTTAACGGCAGTAGCCACTTTTCTCTGGTATTTCAATGAAGTTCCAGTAAGTCTTCTTGGAAGTAATTTTCCCTGCTCGTTCACCAATTTCATAAGAAAATCAGGGTCTTTGTAATCAACGTACTTGATTCCGGACTTTTTAAAACGGCAATACTTCTTCTGTTTGTTTGTTTCTATATTCAACGGGGTCAAATACCTAATTTCCCCATCTTTTTTACCTTTTGCTTGTTGTTCTATAGATGACATACCAATTATGCTTTAGTTTTTAACTTTGTTCTTCTTCTCTCTGCCCAAGACACTGCGTGCTTGTCCAATTTAACGGTAAGAAAACGCATAACGCGTTCATCTCTTCTGAATTCCAGTTCATAGCCGGCAATTATCTCACCAGGAGCTGTAAATTCGAACAAATGGTAAAAACCACTTTTCTTGTGCTGGATCGCATAGGCCAATTTCTTGAGCCCCCAGTCCTCTTTGGAGACCATCTTGGCTCCATTTTTAGTTAAAAAATTCTCGAATTTCTTAACTGTTTCCTCTATCTGCGTATCAGATAGAACGGGATTTAAAATGAAAACAGTTTCGTAATGATTCATATAATATATTTTTTTAAGGTGTGCAAAAGTAATAATTATTAACAGTAATCACAAGAAAACAACAAAATCTTCGTTATAGATAGAGCAATCGTAAAAATTGAACTTAACCAAATCATTTAAACCATGATCAGAGCGAATTACACAACAAACTATGCAATGTTTACATCTTTTATTGCAGTTAAGCTTGTTTTTTATGTAATTTGCCGATGATTTAACCCCACAAATCAACCCTTTTATGAAATTACGCAGTATTATTGTAGACGATTCATCCATGCAACGTATGGCCGTTGCCAAGCTCGTTAACAACCACCCAAACCTTGCTTTAGTAGCCGAGTACAGTAACGCTATCGAGGCCAAGAACGGTATCAAAAACAATGAAATAGATTTAATTTTTCTTGACGTTGAGATGCCAATTATCAGTGGGTTCGACCTTTTGGAGTCTTTGGAAAATCGTCCACAAGTGATTTTGATCACCGGAAAACCAGATTACGCCCTTAAAGCTTTTGACTACGATGTTACGGATTATCTGCACAAACCCATTACGATGGCACGTTTTGATGCGTCCGTTAAAAGAGCTGTAGCCAAATATGAGCAAATGCATAGGGTAAATGAGGACGAGGAGCATATCTTCGTAAAAAGTAACTTAAAGAAAAGAAAAGTTATCCTTAACGACATTAAATGGATAGAGGCCCTCGGCGATTACATTAAATTGGTTACGGATGAAGCCAATATTGTTATTCTTTCCACCATGAAATCCTTTGAGCAACAATTACCAGAGGAGAAATTTTTAAGAATTCATAAATCGTACATTGTGAATTTGGAGAAAGTGGAAAAATTCAATAGCAAGAATGTAGAAGTAAGCGGAAGGTCCATACCATTAAGCAGAAATAAAAAAACAGAATTGGCAGAGGCGTTAAGCAACGTATAATTAAATATAGTCTACATTGTAGATTACCCGTACTGCTCTATACTGTGAAATGGCATTAAAAGATTTTTCAATTCTTTTAATGCCATTTTTTGTTTTTATCAGTGACTGTCCTTTATCTATTTTGATAATTATGTGTTTTAAATACTGATTGCGTATACGGGAGACGGGAGGAAATTCTGGCCCTAAAATAGTAGTTTCCAATATATTCCTTAGGGATTTTGCAAACCACTGGGAGGCTTCGTTTAGCTTATTATAATCCTTATGCTTAAGGGTCACCTTGATAATTCTGTTAATCGGTGGGTAGTGATACTGCTCCCGCTCGTATAATTGCTCCTTGAACATGGTTTCGAATTCATTGGTAGTGACTTGTTTCAGTATTTGATGATAGGGATTATATGACTGTATGATTACCTTTCCCCTTTTTTTGGTCCGACCTGCCCTACCGGCCACTTGGGTCAACAACTGAAAACTTCTTTCATGGGCCCTAAAATCAGGGAAGTTCAATAGGGCGTCAGCATTCATAATACCCACAAGATTTACATTTCTGAAATCCAATCCCTTGGTCAGCATTTGGGTACCTACCAGAATATCAAGTTCCCGTTGTTCAAAGGCGGTTATAATTTTTTCATAACCATACTTTCCTCTTGTGGTATCCAAATCCATCCGACCCACCCTAGCATTAGGGAACAAGGTATTTAGCTCCTGTTCCACCTGTTCCGTACCAAAGCCTTTTGTATCCAAGGTAGGGCTCCCACAGGCCAAACAACTTTGTTGAAGTGCTATATGGTACCCACAATAATGGCAGCGTAGCTCCTTTCTATGTTGATGGTATGTTAAACTTACGTCGCAATTAGGACATTGTGGTGAATGACCACAGGTTGTGCACTCCACAATAGGTGCAAACCCCCTTCTGTTCTGGAACAGAATAACTTGTTCTCCTGTATCCAGTGTTTCGGTAATTTCTTCCAATAAACGCTCCGAAAAATGCCCTTTCATTCTTCGTTTCTTCATTTGCTCCTTTAGGTCTACCAATTCCATCTCTGGCATCAGTACATTTCCATATCTCCTCTCTATTGCCGCATAACCATATTTTCCTGTTTTTACATTATAAAAACTTTCTATACTTGGTGTTGCAGAACCCAAAATAATATGGGATTGATGTAAGTTGGCCAACACGACCGCA
>JBCBZE010000406.1:0-2501 GCA_039815505.1 Bacteroidota bacterium
AAGAAATTTATGGAAGGCAAAAAGAAGTTTAAGAGTATTACCATTTTTTATGGCCTGGGACTCCTTTTGATCATGAGCCGTATTCCTTGGGGACAGTGGTTTAATTAAAATGGTTTTCTCTTATAAATTGGGAATAAACTTGTAGAAGACCATACACATTTGGGTATGTTTGTTCCCTCGGCCATTGTTCAAGGTGACCAAAACCTTATTTTAAACCCGCTTCATCAAGATTATGGGAAAGTGCGGATAGTGGAGACCGAGCCTTTTACCTTTGATCAACGTTTATTTAAACCCTGACCAATGCACATATTCGGAAGACGAAACATAGGGATCAAACTATAAAGTTAAAAATCGGGATGAAGAAAAATGAGGCCGCCACTCAATATGCATTACTATTCTTGCTGGCCTTTAGCTTCTTATACATCTATTTTTATTTTGATATAAAGGGATTCCTTATGGTCCTAATGTTATTGGCAACATTACATCTACCCTCCCTGTTTGCAATTGTTCTGTTGTATTATTTGGATGCTAAAAAACAATGGGGAATTTCCAAATTGGTTTTTGTTCTTTTGGCCATAGGATCGTTTGTGCCCACATTTATGGTATACAAATCTACCGCAGGAGATCCACGTAACCTCTTCCCCATTTTTGAAGAGCCGGTTTTTACTATTTTTCTTTTGTGTGTTGTAGCACATTCCATTGCTTTGATTTGTATTTTAATGATTGAAAAACTGAATCTTTTTTTAACTAAACGATGAAAATGAAAAGAATAGATTTCTTAATCATAGTGATTATGGCTTTATTTCCTATACCGACCATGTCACAAGAGTTGTCCAAGTCGGAAAGGGCGCATCGTATTGTGGATGCCGTAAATCAAAAAGACGCCAAAGACTACGTAGCTAATTTTAGCAAGGATGTCAAAGTTTATATGTACGGGGAAGATGGAAATTTTATACTTAGGGTAGACGGTATAGAAGCACTATATAAGAATAGGGCGGAACACTTTAAAAAACATCCGGAAGTTAGAAATGAAATACAACACTTGGCAGAAATAGATAACAGGCTTATTATGCATGATACAGTTTGGCTGAGCCCCGACCGTAAAGAAGGAAGTGCAATTGTGGAAATTTTCACTTTTGATGAAACGGGGAAGATTGCCAGAGTAGATGTCATACAACAACGAAATCTTTTTAATCAAGAAGACTAGAAACTAAAGTTCAAACAAAGAGATTATATATGAATGAAGCAATTTGGGCCCTAATAGGGGTTGTTCTGGGAGGTGTGATTACCGGAGGATTTAATTTTTATTTGCAGAAAAAACAGTTTGAACATAATATTGAAATGTTTCAACTTCAAAACAGGAGTAGGGAGAACGTAAAAGAGATCCTTGAAGAGCTGTTGTGGCACAAGAAATTTATAGAACGGTCCTTTTCCGCTTTAAAGAAGAACGTCGGCGGATTTGATGATGATGAAATACGGATACTGCTACACGAGATCGATGCCATTAAAACCGTCCGTAAATCCGATAGTACGGAATGGTGGTATCTTAACGACCGGAAAGAAGAACGGTTACAGCGGTTAAAGTCTAAGTAAACGATTGATTCCTTTAAAACTTGGCTTATCCCAATTCTTTTAAAAAAAGAAACAAAATCGTGAAGTATTGCTTAATTTAAGCTTATATAAAACCCGGTGCTGTTGAAAATAGAATTTGGTACATATTTGGATGTTAGGGATGGGCGAGAATATCGAACTGTAAAGCTTAAAGACGGAAAAGAATGGTTTGTAGAAAACTTGGATTACGATCTTGCGGGGACGAAGAAGTATTCAGGACCCGTAAATCCTAATTTTGAAGGAACCAATTATGGCAGAAAGTACACCCATGACCAAGCAATCCGCTCCATTCCAGAGGGAACACATTTGCCAACTAGTAAGGAATGGGTGGGAATGGTGGAAAGATACGTCGTTTTTGGGCCTGGCGAATCAGGTCCCTTTCCACTTAGACAGGACGAAAACGACCAAGATTGGAAAAGCTACCATATTCTTGCCGAGGGGGGCAAAGTTCCACTCTTTTTAGGCCCGGTAAATCAAAGGCTGATACTATCGTTTTGGAAGAGTGATAGAGAAGCGGTAGTTTTTTATCCCATAAAAGCCCAATTCGACCTTTTCAATAACATAAAAACGTTGCCCCCACTTGGGTACTGTTACACTTTGATAGACTTTAACCAAATTAAAGGGCAACCTATGTTTGTACGCTGCATTGTGGATTAAAAACGATTTGATCGAATGTTTTTCGTGCACAATCCATTTTTCCAAAGCGCAATATTTAAATAAGTTCAAATAGACGATCAATAAGTAAAAAATTCCCTTAATAGGATAAAAAATGACTAAACAAATATGATTAAAAAGTGCTTTCTCATTACCACACTAGTTCTAGCGAACCTTTTGATATCTGCTCAGGAAACTAAGCACGATTATAACTTCTCGAAATTGTTGGACGATGA
>JBCBZE010000073.1:0-11859 GCA_039815505.1 Bacteroidota bacterium
ATCTGTTAAGTCCTGGGTCAAAGGTGTTTTGGTCTTGTCATAACCTGCCACATTTTTGTTGATGAATTTAAAGTAGCGTGCCAAAGCGGACATACCTATTCCACCGATACCAATGAAATAAACGTTATGTACATCCTTTATGCTCATAATTTTACTAATTTTTCTATTTCGTCAACAATGTGTTTTGTTGCATGGGGCATTGCCAATTTTTTGATATTGGTACTCAATTCCAGTTGTTTATTCTTGGATTGGAATACATCTGAAAATGTAGTTTCAAATTGGTGATCCAAATCTTTTTCCTTTATTAAAATAGCCGCATGCTCCGCCTCTAAAGCTTTCGCGTTTTTAGTTTGATGGTCTTCGGCCACATTGGGAGATGGGATAAAAATGACCGGTTTTCCAACAATACATAGTTCGGACACGGATCCGGCCCCGGCCCTTGAAATAATAATATCCGCCGCTGTATAGGCAAAATCCATCCGATTTAGGAAATCAAATACCTTTATAGTGTCAGATCCATACTTTTTATATTCGTTGTAATACAGTTTTCCACATTGCCAGATGAGCTGAACCTCCATACTTTTAAAATAGTCCAGCTTTTCCGCTATCAATTGGTTTATACGCCTAGCTCCCAGGCTACCGCCCAGAACCAATAGGGTCTGCCGCTTCTTTTTGAGATTAAAAAACTCCAATGCATTAGTGGGATCGCTGTTGATCTCTAGTAAATCACCACGAACCGGATTTCCTGTCTTAACAATTTTATCCGAAGGAAAAAACGCTTCCATACCATTATAGGCAACGCATATTTTTTTAACCCTACCTGCTAAAAGTTTATTGGTGATACCGGCATAGGAATTCTGCTCTTGTAGGACACAAGGAATATGTTTACCCGTTGCCACACGTAACAAAGGGCCACTTGCAAATCCCCCCGTGCCCACTACTGCATGTGGTTTAAACCGATTTACTATGCTCCTAGATTTGATCAAACTACTTATTAATTTTATGGGAAACATCATATTTTTTAAGGTCAGTTTCCGTTGTAATCCACTAATCCATAATCCTTCTATTTCATACCCTGCTTGGGGCACTTTCTCCATTTCCATTTTATCCTTGGCGCCCACGAACAAAAACTGGGCATTCGGATATCTTTGTTTTAGTTCGTTGGCAATGGCAATGGCGGGGTATATATGTCCGCCGGTTCCTCCTCCAGAAAGTATGAACCTATAATTGTCCACTCAATACTTCTAAAGGGTTCTTATCATCGATTCCAGAAGTTTCACTTTCCGGATCTTGCGTTCTATTGCTGGCGCTCAGCACTATTCCTATGGCCAAACAGGTCATCCAAATGGAAGTTCCACCGCTACTGATCAATGGAAGGGTCTGCCCCGTCACGGGAAACAGCTCCACGGCCACTGCCATATTGATGAATGCCTGAAAAACAATGGGAAGGCCAACACCTACCACTAGTAATTTGCCAAAAACGGTCTTATTTCCATTGGCCACTACCACAATGCGAAACAATAACAACAAATAGAAGAACATTAAGGCAAAGCCGCCAACCAAGCCATATTCCTCTATGATTATGGCATATATAAAATCTGATGAACTCTGGGGCAAAAAGTTTTTCTGTATACTTTTACCAGCCCCCTTGCCCACAATGCCTCCACTGGCAATAGCTATTTTTGCCTTTTCAATTTGATAATCCGCTTCGGTGTCCTCCGGGTTCCAAAAGTTCTCTACCCTACTGATCCATGTATCCACACGATTCGGAAACAAATCCGGGGCTGCTTTTGCGGTCAACACAAAAAGTGCCAGACATACAATTCCCGTTGCTACAATTCCCAACAAGTATTTCATGGGATATCCACCCAAAAAACATAATACCAGGACCATAAAAAAGATAATGGCGGCAGTTGAGAAGTTGGCGGGCAGTATGAGTACGATAATCAAAAAAACAGGAATCCATAGGGGCAGTATACTTTCTTTAAAGGTAATTGTACTGTCCTTTATCTTGGTTAAATATCGTGCTACATAAATCATAAGTACCACAGCCGCCAAATTCGAAGTCTGGAACGTTACACCTACCAGGGGAAGCCGAATCCATCTGCTTGCATTGGCACCATCTATGACCGTTCCCTGCGCCAAGGTATACACCAATAAAATTAGTACTATGGGCATAGCGATTATCGATAGCCCCTTAAAAAAATGTGTTGGTATCCGATGTACCCCGTAAATAATACCAAAACCCAGAAACAACAGTAGCGCATGTTTTACCAAATGGCCAACGGTAGTTCCATTGCCCACAACATAAACCAAATTACTACTGGCACTATAGACGGGTAAAAATGAAAAGAGTGCCAATAAGGCTACTACCCCCCAAATGGCTTTATCCCCCTTTATGTTTTTTAAAAATCGCAGCACTTTCACAAACTTTTTATGGCTTCTTTAAACTGATTTCCCCTATCCTCGTAATTTTCAAAAAGATCAAAACTGGCGCATGCGGGTGATAACAGGACCGCATCGCCACGCTCCGCAATTTTATAAGCTACCTTTACGGCTTCTTCCATGGCGAAGGTTTCTACCATCAAATCCACTACATTGCCAAAAGCGTCCTTAATTTTTGTGTTATCCAGACCTAAACAAATAATTGCTTTTACCTTTTCCCTTACCAAGGGCATTAATTCCCTGTAATCATTTCCCTTGTCCGTACCTCCAACGATCCATACGGTCGGCCTGCTCATACTATCCAAGGCATAGTAGGTAGCATTTACATTAGTGGCTTTTGAATCGTTGATATACTTTACATGATGTATCTTTAAAACATTTTCCAAACGATGTGGAGCCCCCTGGAAGTTTTTTATACTCTCGCGTATAAATTCCTTTCTAACAGCTACCAATGCAGCTGCAGTAGATGCCGCCATGGTGTTTTTAAGGTTATGTTTTCCTTCCAATGCTAAAGTGTCCGTTGCCATCGTTATTGTTTTATTTTCGGTCTTAATTATTATTTTATCGTTATCTATATATGCCCCTTCCGTCACCTTCTTTTTAATCGAAAATGGCATTAGTTTGGATTGAATCGGGTGGTTTGCCAACCATTCGGTAATTACCGTATCATCCGCATCATATATAAGGTAGTCCGCAGCTGTTTGGTTTTCCGCAATTCGAAACTTGGATGCGATATAGTTATCGAACTTATATTCGTATCTGTCCAAATGATCTGGCGTGATATTGGTAATGATCGCGATATGTGGTTTAAAATCTTCTATACCATCTAACTGAAAACTACTTATTTCCAATACGTAATATTGAAACTCGTTTTCGGCCACCATTTTGGCATAACTATCACCAATGTTTCCTGCCATACCTACATGTAACCCCCCTTGTTGCAATATATGGTGGGCCAACATCGTGGTAGTGGTCTTTCCGTTGCTCCCTGTAATCCCTATAATAGTTGCGTCCGTATACTTTGATGCAAATTCAATCTCGGAAATAACGGGTATGCCTTTTTCCAGTAACTTTTTCACCAAAGGAACGGCATCCGGTATCCCAGGGCTTTTCATAACCAAATCGGCTTTTAAAATGCTGCTCTCCGTGTGTTGTTCCTCTTCCCAATCAATCTCAAAATGTTCAAGAACTTCTTTATACTTATCCTTTATTTTTCCTTTATCGGATACAAACACCCCATATCCCTTTTGTCTTCCCAAAATGGCCGTGCCCACACCGCTTTCTCCGCCTCCCAGTATCACTAACCGTTTCATTTATCGCACTTTTAATGTCACTACGGTAAGTATGGCCAATAGTATTCCTATAATCCAAAACCGGGTGACTATTTTGCTTTCATGATATCCTTTCTTCTGATAGTGATGGTGTAATGGTGCCATTAAAAAAATACGTTTTCCCTCTCCCAACTTATTCTTGGTATACTTGAAATAACCTACCTGCAACATCACCGATATGGATTCCGCAAAGAAAATTCCACATAACAAGGGTATAAGCAATTCCTTACGAATAATAATGGCGATTACCGCTATTACCCCACCTATGGTTAGACTCCCAGTATCCCCCATAAAAACTTGTGCTGGAAAAGTATTGTACCACAGAAAACCTACCAGCGCTCCCACAAAAGCAGCAATAAAAACCACCAACTCCCCAGCTCTTGGGATAAAAAAGATGTCCAGATATTCTGAAAAAATAATATTACCGGAGACCCAGGCAAGAATCCCTAAAGTGAATACGATTATGGCCGATGTTCCTGCCGCAAGACCGTCTATCCCATCCGTAAGATTGGCACCATTGGAAACTGCCGTGACTATTATGATGATTATGGGAATAAAGATGAGCCACGCATAATCCGCCACACCTTCTCCCATCCAAGAAATGAAGTTGCCGTAATCCAATTCGTTGTTCTTAAAGAAAGGAACATTGGTCTTGGTCGACTTCACTTCCAAACCTTGTACTTCCTCAACGGTGTATTGTGCCGTAATCATGGTCTTGTTCTTTTCCTTCATGGTAACTTCCGGATGAAAGTAAAGGGTGGTGCCAACAATCAACCCCAAAACCACTTGTCCCAAAACCTTAAATCTTCCTTTAAGACCTTTTTTATCCTTTTTGAATATTTTGATGTAGTCATCTATAAACCCGATAACCCCCATCCAAAGTGTGGTAATAATCAACAAAATGACATAAATATTATCGAGCTTGGCAAACAAAAGCACGGGAATCAGGGTAGACATGATAATGATAAGTCCGCCCATGGTCGGTGTCCCGGCCTTTTGTTGTTGTCCCTCTAAGCCAAGGTCCCTGACCGTTTCCCCTATTTGCTTACTTCTTAAAAAAAGAATAACACGCTTTCCATAAATGGTCGCTATCATTAAGGAAAGTAAAACCGCCAAAGCCGCTCGAAATGTAATAAACTGAAACAGCCCGGCTCCTGGTAGCTGGTATTGTTTTTCTAAAAATTCAAATAGGTAGTACAACATAGTTTTTATTCTTTTCCAGAATCTAATACTTCCAGGTTCCGGATCTCTGGTGCCTTGATATTAGGCTCTACTTTCTTGAATCGTCATTACTTGTTTAATTGCGTCAATATTTCCTTTACAATCTTAAAGTCATCAAAATCTACCCGCTTACCATTGGTTTCTTGATACGTTTCGTGTCCTTTCCCGGCCACTAGAATAATATCATTGGTCAAAGCCAACTGACAGGCCGTTTTAATGGCTTGTTTTCTATTTTCAATAGACAACGTCTTTTTTACGTTTTGCGGTTCCACGCCTGCTTCCATAGCTTCAATAATTACATTGGGGGGTTCCGTCCTTGGATTATCAGATGTAAAAATGGCCTTATTGCTTAATTCGGAAGCGATATGTCCCATTACCGGACGCTTAGAACTATCTCTGTCACCACCACACCCCACTACGGTGATAACATTTTCATTTCCAGTTCTCAATGTATTGATTGTATCAAGTACATTTTTTAAGGCGTCCGGCGTATGGGCATAATCAACAATAGCCGTTATTTTTTCTTTTGATATATAGTATTGAAACCTACCGTCTACATTCTCCAATTCGCTCAATAGGCGCAGGGTTTCCAATTTTTCCAATCCCAGCAAATCGGCCGTTGCATAAATGGCCAATACATTATAAGCGTTAAAGTGACCTATAAGTTTGGTCCATAATTCATTGTCATCAATCTTAAGTAACTGTCCATTAAATTGGTTTTCCAAAATCTGAGCCCTATAATCCGCATAGGATTTTAAAGCATAGGTGTTCTTTTTTGCCGTGGTGTTTTGGAGCATGTACAAACCGTTCTTATCATCAATATTGGTAAGGGCAAAAGCTTTTTTGGAAAGTTTATCGAACAACAGTTTCTTGGTATCCCTATATTCTGCGAAAGTTTTATGGTAATCTAAATGATCATGGGACAGATTGGTGAAAATTGCGCCCTCGAAAACAAGTCCTTCCGTTCTTTTTTGATGGATTCCATGGGAACTGACTTCCATAAAACAAAATTCCACCCCAACTTCGTTCATGAGACTTAGGTGTTTATTTATGGTCAAGGCATCGGGTGTGGTATGATCGGTACTATACACCTTATCATCTACCATAATTTTAATGGTAGACAACAACCCTACTTTATATCCGGCCTTCTTAAACAGTTGATAGAGCAAGCTGCTGACCGTTGTTTTGCCATTGGTTCCCGTGACCCCCACTAGCTTCAGATTCTTGGAGGGGTTGTTATAAAAGTTAGAGGCCATGATGGCCAAGGCCCTATTACCGCTATCCACTTCAACATAGGTAACGCCATTGACCAAAGAATCGGGGAGTTCCTCACACACGATGGTATTGGCACCGGCATTAATTGCTTTTTCAATATATTCATGCCCATTGGTCAATGTGCCCTTTATCGCTATAAATACATCATCCAATGCTACTTTTCTGGAATCAAAACATATGGAATTTACCATAATGGTGGTAGACCCGCTAACTGCGGTAAGACCAACCCCATATAATATGTCCTTTAAAAGTTTCATCTAAATTTTTATCGTGCTTTACTAGTCAGATATAATCTTTGATAATCCAAATGCTATTTTCTTATTGCCTTACCAATTGGCTGAACCATGTTAGTTTCAAGAAAGTTCCAGAACAATTTTCTTTACTTTGTTCAAATCCGTTCCCTGTGATATGGATTGGGCCTTCACCTTCCCGTTCCCCTTTACTTCTACTTGTAAACCCAAATTTTCCAATATAGCTATGGCGTCCATTCCGCACATCCCTTTTACATTAGGTACTTTCCTATATTTCTTTTGTGCTTCGGCATAGTATTTCTCATAGGCCTCCTCTAAATGTTGATTTGATGTTTTTAAACTTTGAACCTCATCTATCAAAGGGGAGGTGGCATAAATTTTTTGAGCGACCGACTTAAATACCGGTCCTGAAACGTCCGCCCCGTAGTACCCAACGCTCTTATCGGGCTCGTGGATAACAACGATACATGAGTATTTGGGATTTTCTGCAGGAAAATATCCGGCAAAAGAGGATATGTATCTTAGTTTGTCCGGGTCCTTGGAAACATAATTTTTCTGGCAAGTACCGGTTTTACCTGCCATGGAAAAGTTCGGGGAATATAGTCCATGGCCCGTTCCATGTTCTTTGTCCACAACGTTCTTCAATAACTGTTTTACCTGTCTGGCGGTTTCTTTGGTACAGATCGATGGGTTAAGTACTTCCTTATCGAATTTTTGAATGGTTTTATTCCATTCCTTTACCTCCTTGATCAATCTTGGTTTGATCATTTCCCCATCATTGGCTATTGCGTTATAAAAGGTCAACGTCTGCAATGGGGTCAAGGAAACTTCATACCCATGGGACATCCATGCCAAAGAAATTCCTGACCAACCTTTATCACCAGGATAACGTATTACCGGTTTTCCTTCCCCTTTAATGGGGAGTCCCAACTCTTGGTGCAGGTTCATGTTCATTAACCGATTCACATATCTTGATGGTTTTTCCTTGTAACTGTTGTGAATCATTTTGGCAAATGCGGTATTGGAAGAGACCTCAAAAGCCTTTGCCATCGAAATTTTACCATATCCTCCATGCTTGGAATCCCGAACGGTTCTATCATAGATTCTCCAACGCCCCTTTTCGGTATCTATTTGGGTTGTGGTATCCACAACCTTATCCTCCAAAGCGGCCACGAGCGACATTAATTTAAAAGTAGAACCGGGTTCATGGGATTCTCCTACGGCATAGTTTAGACGTTCATAGTATTTTCCATCTGCAGTCCTTCCCAAATTTGAAATAGCCTTTACCTCGCCGGTTTTGGTCTCCATTACAATAACACAACCGTGATCGGCCTTATATTTTTCCAATTGGCCCAATAAAGCGTGATGGGCAATATCCTGTATATTTATATCTATGGTTGAAATAACATCATAACCGTCTTTGGGTTCAATAATATTATCCAGTCCTATAGGTTTCCATTGTCCTTTGGCAATTTTTTGTTTCAATCTTTTGCCTTCACTCCCCCTTAGGTATTGGCCAAAAGCTCCTTCTAGCCCCACACGCGTATAGTATCCATTATCATCCACACGCTCATAACCCACACTGCGTTCGGCAATCTTCCCCAAAGGATGCTCCCGAACCGTACGTTGCTCCACTATTAAGCCTCCCCGATTAGGTCCTTTGTCAAAAAGAGGGAAAGCTTTGATTTGGATATAATCGGAATAATCCAGATTGCGAGCCACTAATTTGTACCTGTTTTTATTGGCCCTGGCCTTTCGCAATAGTTTTTGGTAGTGCGATGGGGATTTCCCCAACAACATCGATAATGAATCTGACAAGGACTTAATGTTCGCCTCAAAATCTTCATTTTTTACGGTAACCGCATCAAAACGAATATTATATCTAGAGACAGATGTGGCCAACAAACTCCCATCATCGGAATACAGGTTGCCCCGATTGGGCGCTATGGTGAACATTTTTTCCGTACGTTCCAGCGCCAATTGCTTATACTTGATCCCATGTACCATTTGTATGCTTACCAGTTTTACTACCACAGCGATGGCAAAGAGGAATAAACAGGCGGATACCACATACAATCTAGTCAATATGTTTTTTTCGGTAACGGGCATTATTCTTTTGTTTTGACCTTTATTTTTTTTGGTGGCTCCTCTGACGGAAACAGTTCTTTTTCTTCTACAGTGCGTATAATGGTAGATTCTAACTTTAATCGCTGTACATCGGAACGCACATCCACGAATTCACTCCTTAACTCTTTCACCTCTTCGTTCAGGGCCGCCACTTGGTGTACTTTACGATCGGCACTATGCGAACTTGCAATCATAACGGTGGCCAGAAAGGAAGCGAAAATGATAAAAAGCCAGTTTTTGGGGGCGTCACCACTCACCAAAAACCTACCTTTCAAAATATCCAAAATCCCGTTTTTCATTGTTTACTCTCTTTCCAATCCCTATAGATCCCGATTACTGTCGTCGGGAAGTTTTAAACGTACTACCACTTTTCAAATGCGCTCGGCTATCCTCAATTTTGCACTTCGAGCTCTATTATTTTTGGCTATCTCCTCTTTCGAGGGGATAATCAATCCGCCTACTTTTTTAAAAGGGACATCAATATTTCCATAGAAATCTTTTTCCGGCTCCCCGTCAAATTGTCCTGCCCGGATAAAGCGTTTTACCAAACGATCTTCCAAGGAATGGTAACTGATAACACTAAGCCTACCCCCTTTACCCAAAAGCTCCGGAGTTTGCAAAAGAAACTCCTCTATCACAGCTATTTCCTGATTCACCTCTATCCGTATGGCCTGATATATTTGGGCCAAAATCTTGTGTTCCTTGAATTTGGGCAGAAACCGATGCAAGACTTCCTTCAACTGATTTGTGGTCTTAATAACGGACCCCTCCCTGAATTCTACAATGGTATTCGCTATTGCGTTCGCATTGCGTAAATCACCATATTGAAACAACACCTTCCGTAAATCATCATAGGAATAGGTGTTGACCACATCGTAGGCAGAACTATTGTTCTTCTTGCTCATTCGCATGTCCAAATCTGAGTCGAAACGAGTGGAAAAACCCCGCTCGGCCACATCAAATTGATGCGAGGAAACTCCAAAATCTGCCAAGATACCGTCTACTTTCCGAATGCCATAGAACTTTAAAAATTGCCTGATGTACCTAAAGTTTTCATTGATCAGCTGAAACCTGTCGTCATCTATTGTATTCTCCAATGCATCTTCATCCTGATCAAAAGCAAACAGTTTTCCATCATTGCCCAGCTGCTTTAATATTTCCTTGGAATGTCCGCCACCTCCAAAAGTAACGTCCACATAAACTCCATTCTTTCTTATCCTAAGCCCGCCTATGGACTCCTTCAACAAAACAGGATTATGATAACTCATCCTTCTTGTCCTCCCCGCCCATTACTTTCTTTGCCAAGTTGGCTCCTTCTTCAGGGGACACATTGATTTCCTTTTCATATAAATCCTTATCCCATATTTCCAGATACTTCCCCATCGAAGTCAACACAACCTCTTTGGTAATACCCACCATGGTCACCAAGTTTTTGGGAATCAACAATCTACCTGTTGCATCTATCTCTATCTGGCGTAAGCCAGCAGTAAACTTTCGTATAAAATTCAGCACATCCCTGTCATACCTACTTTTGGCATTCAGTTCTTTCATGACCGTATTCCACTCGCTCATGGGGTATAACTCCAAACAGTTTTCGTAGAGATAGGAACGCTTAATTACAAAACCTTCATCAAGTATTGGAGTGACCTGATTTTTTAGGGTAACAGGCAACATTACCCTACCTTTGGCATCAGCTTTACAGTTATATGATCCAACAAAATAAATATCCAAAGTGTGGCGGTTTTCCTTTATTAACTCAAATATATAGAAATTATTACCACTTTTTACCACAAAATACCACTTTGTTGATAAAATTCCTTGTTTTCGGATGAAATATCGCTTTTAAAGGGTAAAAATCGCTGTCCTATAGCCTGTTGGCCATTCCCTATTTTGTGCCAAAATCACTTGGTTTTTGCCCAAATCGATACCAATTAAAATGTATTGGTATTAGGTGGAAATGTCTATATTTGCCAACTGAGACCAGAAGCTATCCTTAATGGAAGAAAAGATTATTACGGAAGGAAAGTATCGGTATATAGAAGTGGGGGAAGGCACTCCCATGATTATATTGCACGGTCTCATGGGTGGCTTAAGCAATTTCCATGGCGTTATGGACCATTTCCCTGAAAAAGGATATAAGGTTTTGGTTCCCGAACTACCGATCTACGATATGCCCATTATCAAGACCAACGTAAAGAACTTTGCCAAATTTCTCGAAAAATTTATTGAGTTCAAGGGCTTAAAAGATGTTATTCTTTTAGGAAACTCCCTTGGAGGACATATTGGCCTTTTGCACACCAAGCTATATCCCGAAATGGTGAGGGCATTGGTGATTACGGGAAGTTCCGGACTTTATGAAAGTGCCATGGGCGATGGTTATCCCAAACGTGGTGATTACGAATTTATAAAAAAGAAGGCCGAGGATGTCTTTTATGACCCAAAAGTAGCTACCAAGGAAATTGTGGACGAAGTTTTTGCTACGGTAAACGATAGAATGAAATTGGTAAAAACCTTATCTATAGCGAAAAGCGCCATACGGCATAATATGTCCAAAGACCTGCCGCATATGCAAACACCTACTTGCATCATCTGGGGAGAAAACGATACCGTAACACCTCCAAACGTGGCCAAGGAATTTCATGAATTACTTCCGGATTCCGAGTTGTTTTGGATAAAAAAATGTGGGCACGCCCCCATGATGGAACATCCCAAAGAGTTCAACGCGGTTTTGGACGCTTGGTTACAAAAGCGTAATTTCTAATAAACTACCGATGAAAATAAAGTCGGCCGACTTTGTGATAAGCAATTCCAATGTGGAGAAGTGTCCAAAGGAACCGTTGCCCGAATATGCTTTTATCGGCAGATCCAACGTGGGTAAATCTTCATTGATCAATATGCTTACCCAACGTAAAAGTTTAGCCAAAACCTCAGGTAGACCGGGCAAGACCCAACTTATCAATCATTTTAAAATTAACGACAATTGGTTTTTGGTCGATTTACCGGGTTACGGCTATGCCCGTGTTTCTAAAAAGGACAAAAAGACCTTTCAAAAATATATCACCGACTATTTTGAGAAAAGAAAACAGCTGGTCTGTGCCTTTGTATTGATAGATATTCGTCATGAACCCCAAAAAGTGGACTTGGAGTTTATGGAATGGATGGGGACACATATGATTCCTTTTTCGATCATTTTTACCAAAGCCGATAAA
>JBCBZE010000345.1:0-3663 GCA_039815505.1 Bacteroidota bacterium
ACCTGAATCTGGGTGTTCCTTTTGAGAATCAAGGTATTGAAATATGCATTGGAGGTATCAAAAATAAGATCGAGCTCCGCTCCGTTAAAAATTTCTTCCTGCGCTTTTTGCAAATTTCGCTGAACCGAAATATTGGCATTGACCGATTCCGAGAAAAGGGTTTGTTGTAACGTAATACTGCCCTCCGTGGAAAACTCTGGGCTTTGTCCGTTGCTAATTTCCGCCAAATCCGGGTCTACATAGGTACCCGTTCCGGAAGCGGTAACCGATGGCAAATATGAGCTTTTAGCCGTTTTTACGTCCTGCGTACTCAGTTCAACATCTTTTTGATTGGACTTAAGCGATAGATTGTTTTTTAACGCATCGTCTATGGCCAATAATAGATCATACTGTTTTTCGGAAATAACGTTTTTAAATTCCCCGACAAAATCCGTTTGCCCAATTAAACTGTATTTTATGGGAACCCCTATGGCCTCGGCCGTGTTATAATTAATGGTCAATCTGGGCTCATAATCAATATAAATAGGAAGATCGGCCAGTTTCGTCCCGGTTACGTAAGCCTCTATACCCAAGGCGATACGCCGAAAAAATTGATCTATGTTTTCACTGGACTCGTTCGTAGCCAAAATGCCCTGTTCAACATCATCGATTCCGTTGCTGGTAAAAGAGGGTAATTTTCGCTGGATAAAGGTTTTTGCCAACTGTTTGTTCTCTTCCGGAGTCAGAAAAAAACCACCGGCAAAATAGACGGCATCGATTTCATCCAGATTAGCCTCAATATCCGAAATATTGGCAAAAGGAATTAGGGTATAGGAAGCGCCTATTTCCTCCAGTTCCCTATCCAGGGTCTCCTTTAACGGAAGCACTTTAGGCAGGAAATCCTCTACCAGAATACCTACATTTTTAAAATCGGATAACTTTTTAAAGGTTTCAAGGTCGTCCTTATAGGACTGGGAAACAATAAGATACGTAAAGTTTTGAATGCCAGAAGATTGTTTGTCCTCATCTATGGAAATAAGATCTTTATTCACGGCACCGAACAAGATAGTAGGTTTCTTATGTATTTCCTGTTGGGTAATTATGATATTATTGATAGTGCCAAATGCGACTATGATATCCGTGTTATCATTTAACAGGGCTTCGTAGTTCTTTTGTGCCTTGTCCAAATCGTATCGATTTACAAGAGGATCTGTAAAAACTACTTTTGCATCTTCCCCGACAACCGCCTTAATTTCGGTCTGAAGTCGAACAAATAATCCCTTGGTCTCCTCGGACGAACTATCCACTAGAAAACCAATATTAATTTCTTTTACGGTCTGTCCAAAACCTAAAACAATTGAAAATAGAAATACTAAGGGTACGAGTAATCTTTTCTTCATTTAATATATTTTAATTACAACCTTTAATTGACATATGGGCTTTAATTCGTTTAGACAGCATCCTATTATATAACAAAACAACGCTTGTGCCTAATCTGCGGACCAATCATCCATAGTGTCATTAACCCAACACTTGCCGTTTTGAACGTACAAACTTTGACGCATGATGACCCTATTTGGTGTTTAGGAACAATTTAAAGTACTCTAATACCATTCTAACCAGGTTAAAAAGGAGGTTTATTGATTAAAAACACCTCTGTAAACTGAAATTTCTAAAAATTAAATATGGAATTCGGCGTTCCTCTCAAATGTAGTAAATTAAAATTATCTTGAATTAATTCAAGAAATGATTTTTTAACATTCGGATTTGGGCTCATTAATGGTGGAGATCAATGATTTTGCCTGTCCATTAAAATGTAGACACAAATATGTAAGTGGGGTTAGTGGGCCTTGGAGCAACTGTGGTACTTCGTTACCCGTGTTCTTCCCATATTAGGGCGGCAGCCCCGCAAATTGCAGCTGTTTTACCGGATAGGCCCGATTGTAGGAGTTTTACTTTACCTTTATAGACCTCCAAGAGATAGTCCTCAAAATATTTTTCCAAGGGCTCCAAGATCCATTTACCGCTATTGACCAAACCGCCCATAATAAAGAACGCTTCTGGTTGCGTAAAAGCGGTAAAGTTGGCCAATGCCAATCCTAAAACATCCGCGGTATAATCAAATGCCTTAAGTGCTATTGGATCTCCCTCGGCGGCGGCTTGGGTGATATCCTCTCCGTGGAGGTCGTTATATGCAATGGACCTGAACCTACTATCGTCCATGTACTTGCTTAGCATATAGAGAATGGTGCGTTTTAAACCCGTCGCTGAAACGTAGGCCTCTAATCCACCCCTAATATTCTGTCCGGTTACCCTGCCATCCCCAAGGGTCATATCAACATGCCCCAACTCTCCTGCAAAACCATCGTATCCATCGATCAGTTTTCCATTGGCCACGATACCCGCACCAAAACCGGTACCCAAGGTAACTACGATAAAGTCTTTCATTTGTTTTGCATTTCCAAAAAGCATCTCGCCAAGGGCTGCGGCACTGGCATCGTTCATAATGCGCATGGGCATCGGCATTCGTTCCCGTAACTTTTCCAAGATGGGAACCGTACCCTTCCAGACCAAATTGGAAGCGTTTACAATAGTTCCGTTTCTGCTTGATGCATTCGGGGCCCCTATACCACAACCCAAAAGGTTTATGGGTTTAACACATTTCCCGATCAATTCATGAACACTATCATTTATTTTGTCCAAATACAAATTTAGGTCCTGAAAGTCGCGTGTTCTAAAATAGAGTTGTTCCAAACAGATGCCCTCCTTGGTAACCAATCCAATCTTGGTTTTGGTACCGCCTATATCTATCCCCGCTACAATATCCATATATCGTTGGTTTAAATGATCATACCGTATGCATCATCAGCATTCAATTTACAGCATATACATGAACTTTTAGCCATGATTGTTTCCTCCTAACAATAATATAACCTATAAATAATACATATTATGATAGCTATCAGGTTCTGATCATACAAGGGAAAAGAAGGCGGAAAGAGCCCATATATCAGAGCGAATAAATCACCAATATAGTAGCTATGATCAGGGATATGATACTTGTTGCCAATATAAGTACGGCGATCATAGAGCTCACACGATGATGTATCTTGGATACGTCCGCAGTAGTGCTAATATAAAAATGCGAGAGTTTAGCCAAGTACAAAAAAATAAGCCAACTTCCCAAATGCACAAAAAAGCTGTTATTAGGTGCTATACTGGTACTATAAACAATGTTCTTGGAAAGATGCTCTACCCATGGAAACACTAAAAGCAGGGCAAGCGGACATACAAAACAAATAAGCGATCTCGATATTCTTTCTATAGCTTCCATATGTATAAAAGGTCTATTGAACGTATTAAGATACTCTTCTTTAATATACGGATAATTTACATAAATAGACGTGTTTTACACTTTTACCTTTCATGAAAGAGGAATCAAAAACCATAATTTACCCATTTAAACCTAATTGGGATAATCACTTTTCCCTTCATTTGCATCACAAAAGGCCCTGGAATTCCCAAAAAAACCAAGAAATCCAAGTTATTTACGTCTATTTTTTGCTTTTCCAAAGCCATATTTAATCTGTTTCATAAATTTTTTGGGGACACTATGTTCCCCCGGAAAGCCAAGTTCTATGGTTCCACTATCCTCGGGAATATAATTTGTTCCAAAAACATAGT
>JBCBZE010000417.1:0-2278 GCA_039815505.1 Bacteroidota bacterium
ACAGTAGCATCATACCGTATCTCGCCCAGTTTCTGAATTTCCAGTAAAAATCCCAAATTTGTAGGTGAACTACAAAATTTATAACGTGGATGTTTTTGGAAAGGCTGTTTTGGATTATCAATTAGGTAATTATGATGAGGATATACTTACTTTCTCCTCTTTAGATGAGCAAGATAGTATTCCCCTACCCTATTTGTTTCGAGGTTTCGATACCATGCCACCTTTGGAACAAAAAGCGTTGGGGCTCTGTAGGGGCACTATTCTGGATATAGGATGCGGAGCGGGCAGCCATAGTCTATATCTACAAGAAAAAGGAATGGCGGTAACTGCCTTGGATAGTTCCAAAGGAGCTATCAAGACCTGCAGGTTAAGAGGCATTAAAACCACCGTATGCAAGGATGTTTATGCATATAACGAAGCAAAATTTGATACGCTTTTATTATTGATGAACGGTATTGGGCTTGCTGGGAAAATAACCAACCTAAATCGGTTTTTTGGACATTTAAAATCCCTTTTAAAACCAGATGGACAGATTTTGGTGGATTCCAGTGATATTATATATATGTTTCAACAAGATGAGGATGGAGGATACTGGATTCCCGATACTGATAAATACTACGGAGAGGTAGATTTCGTTATAACCTATAAAGGACTAAAAAGTAACTCTTTTCCCTGGTTGTATTTAGATTATAACACCTTCAAAAAAGAAGCCCTTAATAATAATTTAACCTGTGAAATTGTAAGTCTGGGAGGACATTACGACTATTTAGCCAAGCTTTTGTTAAAAGGATAACATGCAAATAGTTTTATTTGTTGTTTTGGGTAGGGAATTTAAAAAAAGGATTGTTATATATAAAAAAATCGGATGAGGAAAATAGGCATAGTTTTTTTGACTTTTTTTTTAGTGCTGGGATGTTCCAATGATGATAATGGAGGCAATGAAGATGGCGGTGAACAAGGTGTAGACCGTTCCGCCAATCTTTTGTCCACCGGAGACTCTGCCAACGATTTATTAGCTAACGACAACTTCTCTATATTACAAATTGAGATTGCATTCGTTGAAGGTTTTAGACCTTCGGATGGAGCAATTGGTCAATTTGTTCAATTTATTAGAAGCAATAGTTTTAAAACCGACATTAGACTTAACTTCTTGGAACTACCTTCCCCAAATGAAGAAACCCTTACATTACAGGAGATTGTCAATTTGGAAAATGAGAATAGAACACAATATAACAACGGGGAAACCTTAGCGATTTATATTTATTTTGCCGATGCACCTGCGGATTCGGACGATGAAGAGGAAGGTTTGGTAACCTTGGGGGCGGTGTATAGAAATACATCCATGGTCATCTATGAATCCACTATACGAAATTTAGCGGATACAAGCATCTTAATTTCGGATACCGATATAGAGATAGCTACGCTAACCCATGAATTTGGACATCTATTCGGTCTGGTTAATTTAGGCTCTCCCGCTGTAAACGATCATGAAGACCCGGATGCTGCAAATCATTGCAATGTGCCAGGTTGTTTAATGCAAGCTCAACTGGAGTTTGGCGCCACAATGATGGGCATGTTGGAAAGCAATATGACTTCGAGAGGTGTTGCCATTCCCGTATTGGACCATGAATGCATCCTGGATATACAGGCCAACGGAGCGCGTTGACCAAAGGCTTTTCAGCGCTTTGGCTAGGGAATATTTAAATATTTATGGGTTTGCAAAGAAACCTTCCACTTTGGGTTTTCCATAACATAATCCACGACCAACGGAATTATCTTATCCCGGACACTCCATTCCGGTTGCAGGTAAAGAACACAATCACCATTTACTTGAATCGCCTGTTCTTCCGCAAAAACGAGGTCATGTCTATTATAAACAATAACCTTTAATTCATGCGCTTCTTTATAAATTTCCCTTTCCGGCAGTTTATTTTTTTTAGGGGATAAACAAATCCAGTCCCATTTCCCCGTTAATGGATATGCACCGGAAGTCTCTATATGGGTTTGTACGTTTTTGGCCTTCAAAGCGTTGGTAAGCGGAAACATATTCCAAGTGAGGGGTTCACCCCCGGTAACCACAATGGTATTGGAATGCTTTACCGCATTATCGACGATGTGTTCTATATCCGTTGGTGGGTGTGTACCGGCATTCCAACTTTCCTTTACATCGCACCAATGACAACCCACATCACATCCCCCGACACGTATAAAATACGCAGCAGTTCCCTTATGGTAACCTTCGCCCTGTATCGTGTAGAACTCCTCCATTAAAGGAAGC
>JBCBZE010000143.1:0-8220 GCA_039815505.1 Bacteroidota bacterium
AAAAACCTTGAGCGAGTTCTACTTGACCACCACAAGGATTAATCCGTATTATTTCGTATTTTCATAAGGTAAATCTTCCGTATGAAAAATAATATCCTATTGGTTTGTTTGGTTATGTGTCTACAAGGTATTTCCCAACAAATACTTCCTGAAAACAAGAGGGCTATCGTAGTCGATGAAATTTTGGCCGATCGGTTTAATAACCTGCTGCCCCAACTAATGGACAAGACGGGTATTGATATGTGGATATTGATTTCTAGGGAATACAATGAAGATCCGGTTTTAAAAACGATGCTACCTTCCAAATGGTTGAATGCCAGAAGAAGGACCATTTTGGTATTTTATCGGAACCAAACAAAAAACAGCATTGAAAAACTGGCCGTTGCCCGATATAATGTAGGAGACCATATTGAATCTGCCTGGGACAAGGAAAAAGAACCCGACCAGTGGAAAAGGTTAATGCAAATAATTGAAGAAAGAAAACCTGACAAAATTGGACTCAATTACTCCAAAGATTTCAACATTGCAGACGGTTTGGATAAAACGGATTATGACGAGTTTATACAAAATCTCCCAAAAAAATACCATTCAAGAGTTACATCAGCGGAGCAGTTGGCAGTAGGTTGGATAGAAACACGGACGAAACGGGAAATGGTGATTTATAATCAGTTGGTGGATATTACCCATGATATCATTGAAGAAGCTTTCTCTGAAAAAGTGATTACCCCTGGAATCACCACTACTTCGGAAGTAGAGTGGTGGATGCGGCAAAAAGTGACCGATTTAGGTCTGGAAACGTGGTTTCATCCAACAGTGGATGTGCAACGAAGTAGTGAGGAACAGGTTGGGCATTTATATGCTTTCTCAGGAAGACCGGATGATATGGTCGTCTTGCCCGGAGATTTGCTACACTGCGATGTTGGCATTACCTATTTAAGGTTGAATACAGATTGCCAGGAGCTGGCATATGTGCTTAAACCGGAAGAAAAAGAGGCGCCAAAATTCTTGAGGGACGGACTTAAGGACGGAAATCGTGTTCAGGATTTTCTAACCAACAATATGATTGCAGGCCGAACGGGCAATGAAATATTGGCAAAATCACTACAGGAAGCCAAAGATGCAGGTTTGCGCCCCGCTATATATACCCATCCTTTGGGCTTGTATGGTCACTCAGCGGGCACTACCATAGGCATGTGGGACGCACAGCAAGGCGTTATGAAGGATGATGGCGAAGCCTATCCCTTAAACCCAAATACGGTCTATGCCATTGAACTGAATACTACGATTACTATTCCCGAATGGAAGAGGGATATCCGCATTATGCTTGAGGAAGCTGGGTTTTATGGAGAGGAAGGTTTCCGTTATGTTAATGGCCGGCAGACCAAATTGTTATTAATTCCCAGAATAAAAAACGAACAAGGCTATTAGATGAAAATATGGTATGATTTTTGTTAATTTTTTAATCAAGTAAGAACCTAAAAACGCGCAATTATGGCTATTTCAAAAAAATTATCTCTACTCTTTTTTTTATGTGTTTCCGTTTTTGTCTTTTCCAATGAAAATCAAATAACGGTCTATGGTACGGTTACCGATGGCAAAGAACCAATGCCAGGTGTAAGTGTAATGATCAAAGGTACTTCTGTGGGGCAGCAGACCGATAGCAATGGAAAGTACAGCATCAATGCCCAAGTAGGTGATGTGCTGGTATATAGCTATGCTGGTATGGTTCCCATGGAAATTATTACGGAAGATGTTACTTCCATTTTGAATATTGAACTTGTCTCCAAGGTTGAACAATTGAACGAAGTTGTTGTTAAAAAGAAAAGGACCAATAAACAAAGTGAATTAAGAAGACAGTATTCTACAAATAAAAACCTTTTGAAAACTGCGTTTGGAATCATTGATAAGGAGCGTTCGGGCTATGCCATACGTTCCGTAGAAGGTTCGGATTTAAACCTATCGGCGGTCGATTTTTTATCTGCCTTACGGTTAAGGTTCCCTTCCTTAAAAATAGTAAATAACACTGGTAGCCCGTTTCCTCAAGTTTTTACAAGAGGAATTGGCTCCTTAAATGCTGTTTTACCCGTAGTATATGATGTTGATGGGATGATTCTACGAAACCCTCCCCTATATCTACAAATTGCCGACATTGATCGCATCGCGTTAGTACCTTCGCTCATGGGCAGTATGCGTTATTTAGATGCTGGTGGAGTAATCATTATCAATACCAAACTAGGGAATTTCCAATCAAAGCTAACGGGTGACGGGCCCCATGATCAGGCCAAGCGAAGGGATAATTTTTTTGAGGATGACGTTTTGGACCAGGAAGACCTATTGGTGAACGCCCCTACTTATGTAAAGCAATTCCGAAAAGCGGAAAATGAGCAGGAAGCGATTTCCATTTATGAAAAAAACTTTAAAGCGTATGGAAATTCCTATCATTTCTCTTTGGATGCATACGATTATTTCTTGGGAAGATGGGATAATAACGGTTTTGCCGATAGAATTTTAAAAGAAAACAATCAACTGTTCGAAGATAATCCATTAGCGCTCAAAGCCTTGGCTTATGTACACCAGAAACATCAGGATTATAAAAAAGCCAACGAATTGTATAAAGAAATATTCATATTACGTCCTCAATACGGGCAGTCCTATTTGGATATGGCAAGAAGTTATAGGGAAATAGGAGCATACAATAAAGCAGCGGCTATTTGCACTAGATACAATTATTTAGTGGATGAAGGTTTCGTGGCAAATACGAACGATACGTTTACGACACTTATAAAAAGAGAGCTTAACAACCTATTGGTGTTGCACGGGGAGCAGTTTCTAACGAAGAAACAAGCTAAGGAATATACCTTCGAGGATGGTTTTAGCGGAACTCGATTGGTATTTGAATGGAATGATAGTGAAGCAGAATTTGAATTACAGTTTGTAGAACCAGGGAACCAGTTTTATACTTGGAACCATACCCATTTGGCGAATGCCGAGCGACTTAAAAATGAAAAACTTGTGGGGTATGCTATGGAAGAGTATTTGATCGATGAAGGCCTCAAGGGAAACTGGAATGTAAATATTAGGTATAAGGGAAATAAAAAGCTGACGCCTACCTACTTAAAGGCTACCGTGTATTATAATTATGGAAGCATCGACCAGCGTAAGGAAACCAAAGTTTTTAAACTGCGTATCAAAGATATTAATCAAAATTTGTTTTCCGTTGTCAATAGAGGTGCCGTGGCATCTAGATAAATGGGGTATGATGCCATGAAATATTGGGTTCTTAGCATCGTTTTTTGTCTTTTCTCAATCGTATTGATAGCGCAAAAAGACTATAAAGGTGCGGTATATGATGCAAAAACATCCATTCCCTTACCCTATGTAAATATCGGTATTCAGAATAAGGGTATCGGTACGGTAAGTGATGAATCTGGCCTGTTTCATTTAGAAATCAATACAGCTGATTTTTCACCCGTAGATACCCTTGTAATTTCTTCAATAGGATATAAAACTATAAAGCGCGCGGTTTTAGACTTGGAATTCGTTTATAATGATTATCCCAAAATTTTGATGCAACCCAAGTTAATTGCCCTTGAAGAAGTGGTAGTCACTAATCCCAATGCCAATAAAGAGGTCTATGAAGTTGATGAAATTGTGGGGTATCAGAATTTTGGGGAAAAAGTATATGGTTATTGGAAAGACAATATTGCCTTAGGTGGTGAATTGGCTACAAGAATAAAGGTAAGAAAAGGTCTTAGGAAGCTTAATTACCTCTCTTTTGAGGTACGGTCCAATCCGTCGGATAGTGTTCTAATACGAGTAAATATCTATGACAATGGTGCCATTGACAAATCGCCTGTCATCAATCTTAATACATCCAATAAAAATATTCTATATACCATTGGATCTAGAGCGCAAATTGTTGAGATAGATTTACGGCCTTTTGATATTTATGTCAGGGATGATTTTATTGTGAGTCTTGAACTACTTAAAGTGTATGGGGATAAAGCCATAGGTTTGGTGATGAGTGCTAAACAAAATCAGTATACGGACTCGTATCGAAAATATGCCAGTCAAGATAAATGGGAAAAAATTGAAGATGCCGCCATGGCCTATTTTCTGAACACTACGTTGTATTCCAATAAAAAGAAAGGTAATTCAAAAGTTGCTAAAGGAATCAAGACCAATAAGAAAGATAGGGCGGTTTCAGGGTTTGTTTTTTATGCAGGTAGACCGTTGGCAGCTACCAAGGTAACCAATTACAGCACAAATAATACCGCATATACCAACGAAAAAGGGCGATATAGCATAATAGCGCAAAAAGGCGATATTTTGAGGTTGGAATCCGAAAGGATGAAAGTAATGTTTATTAAAGTTTTGGACAAGACAACCATCAACATCAATATGGAAACCAAATAATAGCCATTGCTTAGACTTGTATAACCCCTAAATTAAATGGTTTTTCTATGGGTGCGTTATTTGCGGCCTCAATGCCCATTGATATCCATGTACGGGTCTCCAGGGGGTCTATTATCGCATCTGTCCATATTCTGGCCGCTGCATAATACGGGGACACTTGGGAGTCATACCTTTCCTTTATCCTGTTAAATAGCTCGTCCTCTTTTTCTTCTGTAATCACTTCCCCTTTTTTCTTTAAAGATGCTTTTTCTATTTGTAATAATACTTTTGCCGCAGAATTTCCGCTCATAACGGCTAATTCGGCACTTGGCCAAGCAGCTATAAGCCTAGGGTCGTAGGCTTTGCCGCACATCGCATAATTTCCCGCACCATAACTATTTCCTATGACTATGGTGAACTTGGGAACTACGGAATTACTGACGGCATTTACCATTTTAGCCCCATCTTTAATAATACCGCCATGCTCGCTTTTACTGCCAACCATAAAACCAGTTACATCTTGCAGAAAGACCAAAGGAATCTTTTTTTGGTTACAGTTGGCAATAAACCGTGTGGCCTTGTCCGCGGAGTCCGAATAAATAACACCTCCAAACTGCATTTCCCCTTTTTTGTTCTTCACTACCTTTCTGTGATTGGCAACGATACCAACGGCCCAACCATCTATTCTTGCATAACCGGTTAGAATTGTTTTTCCATAGCCTTCCTTGTATTGTTCAAATTCTGAGTTATCTACCAATCGTTTAATGATTTCCACCATATCATATTGCTCACTCCTGTTTTTGGGAAGTATGCCGTAAATATCTTCCGGTTTTTCTTTGGGATGCTCAGATGTAATCCGATTATAACCGGCTTTGTCAAAAGTGCCTATTTTATCAATAAGACCCTTAATGGTATCTAGGGCGTCCTTATCGTCCTTGGATTTATAATCCGTTACCCCACTGATTTCGCAATGTGTGGTGGCACCGCCCAAGGTTTCATTATCTATTTCCTCTCCAATGGCCGCTTTCACCAAATAACTACCTGCCAAAAATATACTACCGGTTTTATCGACGATCAAAGCCTCGTCGCTCATGATCGGTAGGTAAGCCCCACCAGCTACACAACTACCCATAACTGCGGAGATTTGTGGAATGCCCTGACTGCTCATGACCGCATTATTTCTAAAAATACGACCAAAGTGTTCCTTGTCCGGGAAAATTTCGTCTTGTAGGGGCAAATATACCCCCGCGCTATCTACCAAGTAAATAATGGGCAATCGGTTTTCAATGGCAATTTCCTGTGCCCTTAGATTTTTTTTGGCAGTAATTGGGAACCAAGCACCTGCCTTTACCGTTGCATCATTGGCGACCACCATACAGAGCTTACCTTGTATATATCCCATTTTGACCACCACTCCGCCAGAGGGGCACCCACCATGCTCCTCATACATACCTTCGCCTACCAGGGCACCGATTTCAATTTGTTCCGTATCCTGATCCAGTAGATAATCTATTCGCTCCCTTGCGGTCATTTTTCCCTGAGCGTGTTGTTTCTCTATTCTGTTTTTGCCACCACCCAACTTTACGCGTACAAGTCTTTTTTTAAGTTCGGAAAGCAGTAATTTATTGTGGTCTTCGTTTTTATTGAAGTTGATATCCATGGGTTAATTGAGTTTCTTTAACTTGGATAAATATAAGGAGTAATATTGATTAACTTTGACAAAGATATAAAGTAAAATGGATCAAAAAATACGTTGGGGCATCGTTGGCTTGGGTAATATTGCCCATCATTTTGCCAAGGATTTAACCTTGGTTACAGATGGTAAATTAACCGCAGTGGCTTCCCGGTCTTTAAGAAAGGCCAAGGAGTTTGCCGATCAATACCATGTGGACTATACTTTTGGTAGTTACCAAGAATTGTTCGAGAGCAATACGGTAGATGTTGTTTACATAGCAACACCGCATAATTCGCATGCGGAATTAAGTATCGCTGCCATGAATAACGGAAAACATGTACTCTGCGAAAAACCAATAGGGGTGAACACCGCCGAAGTAGATCGGATGATAGGGGCTTCTGAAAAAAATAAAGTCTTTTTAATGGAAGCCTTGTGGAGTAGATTCAACCCCGTAATACAAAAGGTGAAGCAATTGGTGACGGACGGTGCCATAGGAAATCTTTCATATGTAAAAGCTGATTTTGCTTTTTATGCCTTGGATAAGGGAGAAGACAGTAGACTTTTGGATGTGAATTTGGCCGGGGGCACCTTACTGGATATTGGAATTTATCCCATTTTTTTGACGTACTTTCTTCTTGGAAAACCTAAACGACTATTGGCCACTTCAAATTTTCATGAAAAGGGGACCGAAATACAGACGTCGATGATTTTTTCCTATCCAAAGGCACAGGCGATACTTTACAGCGGATTTAATTCCAAATCTGAAATGAAAGCTGAAATTTCTGGAAGCGAGGGTTCTATCTATATTCAACCGAGATGGCATGAATCCAATTCGTATACCATAGAGAAAGATGGTGTTTTGGAAGATTTTGAATTGGCGCCGACGGGGAAAGGGTATTTTCATGAAATTTTGGAAGTACACGCCTGTTTAAGGAATAAAACGACGGCAAGTAAACTATGGTCACATCAAAATAGCAAGGATTTGGCAACTTTATTGGGCGAGGTACGCTCGCAAGCTGGTATTAGCTTTCCATTTGAGCAGTAAAGTTTTGTTTTTATTAGGGATAGTTCCTATAAAATTTACGATATTTGAAAGTACCACCAACCAATACTAAAGCAATATGGGAATGAATAAGAACACCGTGCTCGCATGGGCGACTTTTATTATGATTTTAGTAGGCTGTGGCCTAATAGCTTTAGGTGCATTTAGATATGATGAAACTGCCGGATGGGGTTTTGCTTCCGTAGGTATAGGTTTTTTTGCCATAGCATGGGTTTTTAATGCGCTTAAGGGTAGAGTATAATAGAATTCACTTCATTTTAATTTAATTAGATTTATTTATGTCCGACGATAAGAAAGTCATTTTCTCAATGTCCGGGGTGACCAAAACTTTTAAAACCGTAAATACCCCGGTACTTAAAAACATATACTTAAGCTTTTTTTATGGTGCTAAAATCGGAATCTTGGGACTCAATGGTTCTGGAAAATCAACGTTGTTGAAAATTATCGCAGGGGTGGATAAGAATTATCAAGGAGATGTCGTTTTCTCCCCTGGATATAAGGTTGGCTATTTGGAACAAGAACCTCAGCTCGATGAAAACAAGACTGTTTTGGAAATCGTGAAAGAAGGGGTTTCCGAAACCGTTGCAATTTTGGATGAGTATAATAAAATAAACGATATGTTTGGTTTGCCAGAGGTTTATGAAGATGCGGATAAAATGCAAAAACTAATGGACAAGCAAGCGGAGCTTCAAGATAAAATAGACGCTTCAAACGCCTGGGAGTTGGATACCAAACTGGAAATTGCCATGGATGCTTTACGAACCCCGGAGGCGGATAAAAAGATTTCCGTATTGTCCGGTGGAGAACGAAGGAGAGTGGCGTTGTGCAGGTTATTGTTACAAGAACCTGAGATTTTGTTGCTGGATGAACCCACCAACCACTTGGATGCCGAATCCGTTCATTGGTTAGAACATCATTTGGCACAATATAAGGGAACCGTAATAGCGGTAACCCATGATCGATATTTTCTGGACAATGTAGCAGGATGGATTTTAGAGTTGGATAGGGGCGAGGGCATTCCCTGGGAAGGAAATTATTCTAGTTGGCTAGACCAAAAATCGAAACGATTGGCACAGGAAAGCAAACA
>JBCBZE010000019.1:0-21356 GCA_039815505.1 Bacteroidota bacterium
ATAGGCGGTGCCTCCCATATGGGGAGAAGAGATATTGCCGACCTATTGGTCTCCAAAGGTGCCCGCTTGGATATCTTTAACTATGCCTTTCTAGGGTACGACGATTTTATCCGAAAAGTGATCACCAATCATCCACATCTTCTCAAAGCACCAGGGCCTCACGGTTTTACCCTATTGCATCATGCCAAAGTTGGAGAACGCACCGCACTGGCAGATTGGTTGCAATCAAAAGGGCTGAACGAAACCTTTTTTAAGGGTGCCTTTGGATAAGTACGCTTATTCATCCCCCAAATCAATACACCAACAGTATAAGCTATCCCCTATATTTGTAGCTGTAGAATACCATTAGTCATACTTTTCCTTGGAATTTTTTAAATTATGCGGCCTATAGATAGCGAAAAACGATTCTTTTCATTAGCCATTCTGGTCTTACTGGTCATATTTGCTATTTCGCTAATTCAAAATGTAATTCGATATCAAGAACATGCAAGTTACAATATATGGACATCCATTATTTACTTATGTATATCCGTATTGTTTTTTATTCCCTTTATGGTACTTTCTGTCTACGTACAAAAAAAAATAAGGCTAAGGTCCAAAAAATGGTATTGGATCATAAACATCCCTTTGGCCCTCTTTGTTTTGCTTGTTTTTTACCTTCTTTCGGGTACTATGCTGTACGGTCTTGGTTATTTTGATCACTTTTTTGATTTAGCATATGCCCGTATGTATTTTGGTCGTGAAGCACTATATCATCTTTTAGTTCTTTTTGGGTCAGCTTTGTTTGTTGTCCATACAAAAAAAAAGAAGCCGAAAATTGAAGTCAGTAAAGGACGTAAAGTAGTGACGATCCCACTTGATCTTATTTATTGGATTGAAGTAGATGACCACTACCTGCATTTCCATACCAAGACCGATACCTTTATAAAAAGGGCCAGTTTGAGCAATATGGCAAAAACACTAGATCCAGATTTTATAAGAATACACCGAAAGTATCTGGTAAACAGAAGTAAAATTGTGTCTATGGAAAGAAAACAGCGAGAAGAGTTTGTAATCCTTGTTTCGGGTAAAAAACTAAAGGTTGGCCAATCATTTATGCCCATATCATGGTAACGTGGTCTGCTAAAAAAATAAAACCTTACTAATTTACTGCAGTGGCCACCTAATTATAATCCCCAAAGTTTAAATGGGTTCTGTTCGTCTGCATTGCCGTTTTTAGGAACTTGATCTGCTACCACTTTGTAGGTTGGGTCTTCCAAGACGTTTACCTCAATAATTTTATCGGCATTGGCCAACAATCTTCTACAGTCCCGGCTTAAATGCAGTAAATGAACTTTCTTGCCTACTTTATGATACCGTTCAGTAAGTTTGTTCAAAGCCTCAATACCGGACATATCGGCGACACGACTCTCTTTAAAATCAATAATAACCTCATCAGGATCGTCTTGAACATCAAATTTTTCTGCAAACAAGGTAGTTGAGCCAAAGAACAAAGGACCATAAATTTCATAGTGTTTCACCCCATTTTCGTCAATATGTTTTCTTGCTCTAATACGTTTGGCGTTTTCCCAAGAATAGGCCAAAGCGGAAATAACGACCCCTAGCAATACGGCAACGGCCAAATTATGGGTTATTGCTGTTATCAAGGTCACCAGCACCATGACGACAACATCCGAAGTAGGCATTTTTCGGAAGGTTTTAAAACTTGCCCATTCAAAGGTACCAATGGCAACCATGAACATTAGACCCACCAAAGCTGCCATGGGTAATCGTTCTATAAGGCTAGACCCAAACATGATAAAGACCAATAGCATTACGGCGGCCGTTATTCCCGATAACCGTGCTCTGGCGCCCGCCGAGGTATTGATCAAACTTTGTCCGATCATAGCGCAACCGCCCATTCCGGATAAAAACCCGGAAAGAATGTTAGCCGTACCCTGAGCAACACACTCTTTATTACCGCTTCCCCTTGTTTCCGTTATCTCATCTATTATATTAAGTGTAAGCAAGCTTTCTATAAGACCTACCCCGGCTACTATGGCCGCATAGGGAAAAATAAGTTTAAGCGTTTCCAAACTAAATGGTATTTCAGGAATAGACAGCGGTGGGAATCCTCCCTTAATGGATTCCCCTTCTTTCATAGTATCCGCTACGGTAAGGGTATCTATCCCAAAACCAATCACAATAGCGGATACGACAAGTATCGCTAAAAGGGACGAGGGTATCGCCTTTGTAATTTTTGGAAAGCCCCAGATAATCAGCATGGTCAAAAGGGTTAATCCCAGCATGGTCCAAAGAGGTGTTCCGGATAACAATTCAGTGGTCCCTTTTTGATAAAAATTGGGAAACTGCGCCATAAATATGATAATGGCCAATCCGTTAACAAAGCCGAACATTACTGGATGAGGGACCAAACGAATAAATTTACCCAATCTTAACAACCCAGCCGTTATCTGCAGTATTCCAGCGATAATTACGGTAGCAAAAACATAATTTAAAATTGTTTCGGGTTCTATTCCCGGAAAATTGCGTTTCAATTCCAGGATAAGTCCAATAAAAATTACCGCAACAGCACCGGTCGCTCCCGAAATCATTCCGGGTCTACCCCCTAAAATAGCGGTCACCAATGCCAGTATAAAGGCAGCGTATAAACCGGTCAAGGGAGAAAACCCTGGAATCAATGCAAAGGCTATCGCTTCTGGTACTAGCGCCAAAGCCACCGTCAGTCCTGATAGGACCTCGGTCTTATAATTCACTTTTTGGGAAAAATCGAATAGATTTAAATACTTCTTCATACCGGCCTAATTTGAGGCCGCAAAAGTAATGCTAATAGATCTTTAAACCCCGATTCTCCCGGTAATATTGGTATTTTTAATCTATTTTTATGGAGTTATCCTTAAATACGGGGTATTATTGAAGACATTGTAAACTATTTATACAAAAAACCACCCCCATGAAATTACGCATTTTCAGTATCCTCTTTCTTGCTATTCCCATACTATCTTTTTCACAGGATATTGCTAAGAAACATCCGTACTTCATTGCATTATATACCATTGGGGAGCACTGGGATCTTAATAAACAACCCAATGAACAACCCTATTTCAAGGAGCATTCTGTTTTTCTTTCCAATCTTAGGGCCGATGGTACCATTACTATAGGTGCAAGATATGGCGACACTGGCATGGTTGTCATTAAAGCTAGTGATATAGAAATGGCCAAGAGCATACTAATGACGGATAAGGCCGTTGAAAACAAACTATTTAAGATAGAAATCCATCCTTTTAGCCCCTTTTATAAGGGTTGCTTAGAGTAGCTATATACAGGCCCTACCAGTTCTTAAGTCCCAATAATTTTTCCCCTAAAGGAGACAATTTGGCCGTTTCATATTTGGTTCGTTCCCAATCTCTGGGATCTCCAGGGAATGCATATCCTTCCGGTGCTATTCTATGTTTCCATGAATCAACACGCCATTGTCGTAACGATTCGTTATCATTTTCCGCGGGCATCATGGAAATATATTGCGCTATGCGAACTTTGTCCTTTGAAAGATTGGGGCGAATACCATGGGGTTCGGTACTATTAAAAATCAATAGGTCACCCGCCTCCATGGTGACCTTTACAATTTTATCTTCCAGACCGGAGGTATTTGGCTGAAAACGATCACGGTCCATTGGCTGCGAGAGTTTCCACGATTCATAATTTCGATATAACCACGGAATACACTGAAAACCACCCATGTTTTCATCCATTTGATCGGCCAGTGCAAGTACACCCTGTACATTTTGAGGTTGGGTTTCGGGATCATAATCCCAATGAATAAAACCTTTTTGCTCAAAACCTTCACGAACGGGAAAGTTAAGATTGGCCCGGTCAATGGTAACCCACAGTTTTTCTGTACCCCAAACATCGACAAACGCATCATATACTTTTTGCGTTTGTCTATTGTTCCATAAATGTTGATGATTGTACACTTCTACCATTCCCGTGCCCGCCAATTCCTTCATTTTCATCTCGGCTCTAGGAACGGTATACCAGGTGTCTGGGTTTCTAGGATCTTTTTCTTCAAATTCCCACAGAAAGTCGGCAGTAGCAGAAGCTTGTATTTTGGGAACGGCATTTTTAACAACGATATAGCCATTATGTTTCCAAAACTCCCAGTCTTTCTCTGTTAATACTCTTAAGTCCTTACCATTAGATCGATCATTTAATTTAATTTTGCTGGTGGTAGCGGTTGAGGGGTTGCCCGGAATATCTTTATGGCCCTTATTGGCCATTTCAATCTCACTTTTTTTTTGGTCCATGATATAATACTTTATTTGTTTTTTAATCTACAGGATAAAACTAGAGATCTCATAAGTGTGCTTCAACCTTGATATTGACCATTATTTGAACAATAATGATATTTTATATTGCTTTCTGTTCTATTTAAAGCAATTTTGTTAAATTTAAGAATGAAAATCCAGCTCGAAAACATACGCCCAGATGCCAAGAGTTCTTTTCGATTATTACATAACCCCAGACTCAATGATCTATTTTTCTGGCATTTTCATCCTGAATATGAGCTTGTATTTATAGAAGGAGCGGATGGTACCCGTCATGTAGGGAGCCATATTGCCCCATACCAAGGAAGTGATTTGGTTTTAATAGGTTCCAACATCCCTCACCTTAATTTTGACTTTGGGATTAAAACCAATTATAACAAGGAAGTAGTACATATTGACCCCGACTTTAAGAATACCATCGTACACAACGTGCCCGAATTATCCAAAATCTCGAAGCTTTTTGAAAAATCGCAGTATGGTTTGGTTTTTATGGGCAACACCAAAAAGGAAGTTGGACAAAGATTAAAAAAATTAGTTGCATTACCTCCATTCCAACAGTTTTTGGAGGTACTCCATATTTTTGAAATTCTTGGAAACAGTGATGAGTTCTTCTTATTGCACGATGAACCTGTAGTGAATACATACAACAAGAAACAAAAGGAACGATTACAAAAAATCTATGCCTATATCGATGCCCACTATCAGGAAAAAATCCAAATTAATGAGGTTGCCTCTATCTGTAACCTGGGAAAAGAAGCCTTTTGTCGTTATTTTAAAAAAGCGACTGGCACTACCTTTATCAGTTTTTTGAACCAATATCGTATTAGTCAGGCGAAGCGCTTATTTTTAATGGGCAAAAACATAAGCGAAACCTGTTATGAATGCGGATTTGAAAGTCTTTCCTATTTTAATCGTATGTTCAAGAAGATAACCCATGAGAATCCATCGGTATTCAGAAAAAGGCTTTTACAGCGTTAAAATTGGAAATCTTTGTCCTCATGAGCTTACATTAAAGAACCGCCCTAAACATTAAAGCTTAGAGCGGTTCCTAACTAAATAACCAACCAAAAAATCTTTATTTCTTTCTTTTCCGTTCTACCTTCATTATAGGGTTTGAACTTTTTGTTCTTTTTCTTCCTTCCGTTGTCTTACTTGTTGACTTTAGGTATTCTATATATCCCCTTCCTTTAAATTCATAAATTGTTTCGCTATTGGGATGATATAGTTCTATGGTACTGTCATTAATAACGTATAGTTCAAAATAATCATTGCCCAAAAAGTCATAATCCAGTGTTAAAGTTTTTAGCGTATTATCCCCTGCTACATCAAACACTTGATAATCACCTTCATAATCCCAAACCAATTTATTGATTGGCGTACCATTTTGGTCTATCGAAGATCTAAAAAAGTCCCCGTTTGATCCAGATAGGAACTGTAAAAAGGTTTCATCATCAAAATCATTTATCGCACCCTCTTCACTGGTAAATACCTTTTCCCACGCCCCATACTCTTGCAGAAAATACTGGATATTATCATAAAATACCATATCATAATCAAAGTTGCTTACTTGATAACCCTTCAAGAAATATGATGTGTTCGTAGGCGCATGATACAGTTCCAGCGTTCTACTATTGACTTCATACACCTCCAATAACACACGACCATCCAAGTCATGGTCTATTTCCACCGCTCCGGCTATGGTATTATAATACCCCACATCGATACCAAAACCATTTCCCGTTTTTCCTATTCCAACAATGTTGTTGTTGGCATAAAGTATACCTTGATCAAATGAAATAGTGAATGCACGTTGTAAAAAAGGGATCTCACCGTTACCTTGGGTGGCATTGATGTCCACGTACCATAGGTCGTAGGAACGTAAAGCCGTACGTACATTGAATATCGGCGCATCTACGAAATCGTCCTCTACGATTACCTCCGTATAACAAGAAGTGGTCAACGCCCCGATCATTAAAAATCCTAATAGTAGTTTTATCCCCCTCATATCTAAAAGTGTTATGGTTTTGCATAATACAAAACAATCTCTATGCCATTTTTTATAACCTACTGATAATCAGAATTTAATATTAAGGCGTTGTTTTTATTTACATTTGATTGATTAAATTATCCTTATGGGAAAAACAATACGATTTGCAGTAATAGGAGGAGGTAGTTGGGCGACGGCTATCGTAAAAATGCTAACGGAAAACCTAACTCATGTAAGTTGGTATATGCGAAATTCGGATGCCTTGGAACATATAAAAGCTCAAGGGCATAATCCCAACTATTTAAGCGCTGTTGAGTTTGATGTTGGTCAATTAAACTTGACTGGTGATATAAATACACTTGTTGGTCGGAACGATATACTCATTTTCGCCATTCCTTCTGCTTTCCTTGAAACGGAATTAAAGAAATTAACCGTTTCCCTTAGGGATAAAATTATCTTTTCCGCTATAAAGGGGATCATTCCCGAAACGGGACTGATAGTAGGGGAACATTTCTATAAATCCTATGGTATCCCCCTTAAAAATATTGGTGTTATTACAGGGCCATGTCATGCAGAAGAAGTTGCTCTAGAGCGTTTATCCTATCTTACCGTTGCCTGCATTGATATGGAAAAGGCGGAGTTACTGGGACAGAATTTAAGAAGTCATTATATAAAGGTGAAGATATCCGATGATATCATTGGTACAGAATATGCAGCTATGCTCAAAAACATATATGCAATGGCTGCCGGAATAGCACACGGATTGGGTTATGGCGACAATTTTCAAAGCGTTTTGATGAGCAATGCCATACGTGAAATGAAACGCTTTATTAAACAGTTGCACAAAATGAAAAGGGATATTAACAATTCAGCTTACTTGGGAGACCTTTTAGTGACGGCCTATTCTACGTTTAGCCGTAACCGAATGTTTGGTACTATGATCGGAAAGGGGTATACCGTAAAAAGTGCCATGATGGAAATGAATATGGTGGCAGAAGGATACTATGCCACCAAAAGTACGTTTCTCCTAAAAAAGACTTTTAAGAGAAAGGTGAAAACCCCCATAATCGATGCGATTTTCGAAATCCTCTACAAGGGTAAAAGTGCAAAAAAGATATTCAAGGCATTAACCGATAAGTTAGATTAACTACATCGTAAGAGTCTCGTCAGAAACACTTTTACCTCTGGGAACGGTGTGGTTTTGGACATCTATGGTACTGGAATCATACGATTTAATATGATTTTTGTTTACCACATAGGACCTATGTACCCTAACAAAGTTTGCAGGGAGCTGTAACAAGGCATCTTTAATTGTACCATAAGCGGTAATCTTGGATGTATCGGAAAGATTATAAATAACATAATTTCCCAGACCCTCCAAATATAATATATGATCAATATGCAACCTATGTACCCTGCGATTGGATCGTATTTCCAGCAGTTCAGATCCGGTTTTTACATTTTTTTCATGCGCTACCATCCAAAGTTGAAAAAGTTTTACCCCTACTACCAAAAGTACCGTTGTATTGATCAAAACTATGGCTCTAACCAACATGTTAATACTAAATAGTCCCTGTTCATTATTTCTCAACAACAAATTTTCATAGAATAAATGGATGAATATTCGCTGCAGGGTGCCGGCAATTAGTAGAGCGAAAATATAACCTAAAAAAAAGGGGATGTATTTTCTCTTTAACAAATACTTTGGCAATAGAAAATAAATAACAAAATATACTGCCAACATTCTCGTTGGCAACAGAACAAACTCCAAATAGAAGGAAGCTAGATAACCTTCATCCGTTACCCAAAGGAATCCAAAAAAAATATAATACACTACCCAAAAGGCAATGTGGGTAGCAATTCTAGAATTAAATAGGTAAAAATCTTTACTCAACTTCATAGACACTAAAAAAACACATCACGGCTTAGATGCTTTTTAAATAAAAAACCCAGCAGCTTGTATAAATAAGGTTTTTGATAAATATATACAATCTAGTTTTAAGGAAAACTTAAAATTCCAAGGAAGCATGACCTATATAAAAACCTTTGTATTAAGCCTATTGTTCACCACTTTCTTTACATCTTCTATCAACTCACAACTACTAGGACGACGAGCATCGTGGCAGGCCCAAATTTCCGGTCCATCAACGGGGCTACCAGGAGCTGTCATTAAATCGATAACGGCAAATAGCCCCATGGAAAAAGCGGGGTTCAGAGTCGAGGACATCATAATTAAAGTAAATGATGTAATCATTGATTCCGATGAGGTCTGGACGAGTATTTCATATGGTATTAGAGCCAATAAATCCATTAAAATTGAAGTGCTAAGAAAACAGGAACTTATAGAAAGTACGGTTCGCTTAAACGCATTGGAAAAGGAGGTACATTCGGGAATGGACACATTCTATGAAGAGGTTACCAGCAGCTATGGTCTTACCCAAAGAACTATTGTTACAAAACCAAGAAAGAAGGGAAAACAACCTGCAATTATTTTAATAGGTGGGCTAAGTTGCTCCAGTGTTGAGACGTATCCTGGGAGAGGTGGTAATTGGGTTAAAGTAATTAGGGATTTGGTGGAACAATCGGATATGGTCGTAATGCGAATAGAAAAGCCAGGGGTAGGCGATAGTGATGGAAATTGTGCGGAATCCGACTTTCTTACCGATATGGCCGGCTTTATGGCTGCTGTAAAATCACTAAAATCGAAATCCTATGTTGATCCTGATAAAATCATAGTTTATGGTTCCAGCATGGGGAGTGCAATAGCACCGATATTAGCGAACCAATTTAACCTTGCCGGGATAATATCGGACGGCGTGTTCTTTAAAACTTGGTTTGAACATATGCTCGAAATAGAACGTAGAATACTTCGTTTTAAAGGAAATTCGGAGGCGGAAATCGTAGAAAAAATGAATTTGTATTATATCCCACTATACTATGGAATGCATATCCAGAAGAAGACATACGAGCAAATCGTAAATGAATATCCGGCCCTTGCTGAATTCAACTACCATGCTCCACGCCATATGTACGGACGACCTGTTGAATACTATCAGCAATTGCAGGAATATAACCTAGCAGGTGCATGGGAAAAAATTAAAGTGCCCGTAAGAATTATGCGGGGCACCAATGATTGGATCATGTCATCTTTTGATAACCAAATGATCATTGATGTCCTCGAAAGAAATGGCCACCAAGACCATTTACTTTATGAATACCCCGGTCTGGACCATTGGAATACCATCCATAAAACCCCAAAAGATTCCTACGAGGGGAAAGAGGGGGTTTGGGAAGATAATATAAGTATGCAAATTATAAACTGGGCCCGGGAAATGGTGGGGTTAAAACCTAAACCCGTTCCAAACTAAAATCGGAATGATCTATAATTTCGGCCTGTAGTTCTTCTCTATAGGATAGCACCGTAGCATCATCCAATGTAAAGATCGTTTTGAATTCTTCCAGAACAACTTCCATTAAATCTCGCATGCTGTCGATATCAAAATACAACCTGCCAGTCCTTCGAATAAAGAAGTCCATCGGATTTTGTACCATCTCATAATCTATACCAAAATGCAACTCGGCCTTGGCCATGCGAACATAGTTTTCCTTATCCTGTAATTTGGCATAATTTTCCAAAATACGCTCTGTCTGCTTGCCATAATTGGTGACCAAGAACCATGCATCATATTCGGTGAATCCATCGGTCTTTATTCTATCATATATCTCTTCGATGTACTTGGTAACATGTTTAAACTTTTTAAAATCACTGCCACATAGCGGAATTTTATCGGTAACGCACTCGCTTAACTTGGTTCCATAATCTTCCTCCATTTTTTTAGCTACGCGATTCACTACGCGTTCCGCCATTTTACGATAGCCGGTAAGCTTACCGCCAGCTATGCTGATCAATCCCGTGTCCGACGTGAAGATTTCATCTTTTCGGGAGAGTTCGGAAGCGGACTTTCCCTCTTCATGGATCAACGGACGCAATCCCGCCCATGAGGAAACAATATCCTCCATCTCTAGGTGTACCTTTGGAAACATATTGTTTACCGCAGAAATCAAATAAATAGCATCCGCCAAATCTACCCGTACGTTATCCTTGTCCTTATTAAAATTAGTATCGGTAGTTCCTACATAGGTAACCTTACCCCTAGGAATCGCGAACATCATACGTCCATCGGGAATATCGAAATAAACTGAATTTTTCACAGGTAACTTCTCATAAGGAAAAACCAAATGAACCCCTTTGGTGAGGTGTAGACGTTTCCCTTTTTTAGAATTATTGATACTGCGCAGTTCATCTACCCATGGTCCTGCGGCACTTATTACATATTTGGTTTTAATGGTAAAGTCTTTTCCTGAAATACCGTCCTTTATTTTCACCCCTGAAATTTTTTCATCGGTATAGTCAAAATCGGTCACCGCCGCATAATTCAAGGCCATAGCTCCGTGTTGAAGACCGGTCTTTATGTTCTCAATGGTCAATCGGGCGTCATCAGTCCTATATTCTGCATAATACCCAGCACCTTTTAGTATTTTCTTCGGTAATAACGGTTCTAACTTCAAAGCCTCTTTCTTCTCCAACATTTTTCGCTTGTCATCACCGGTGACCTGTGCCAAAATATCGTAAACTTTTAAACCGATGGAGGTCAGCCATTTACCATAGGAACCGTTCTCTATCAAGGGCAATAACATTTTTTCGGGGAGAACGATATGGGGAGCCAGTTTATGTACGATAGCCCGTTCTGAACCTACTTCCTTTACCAGCCAAAAATCAAATTGTTTTAAGTACCGTAAACCCCCATGTATAAGTTTAGTGGATTTACTACTGGTGCCAGAAGCAAAATCACCTTTCTCGACCAATGCCACTTTCATTCCTCGCGATGCGGCATCCAAGGCTATTCCGCCTCCCGTTATCCCGCCACCTATGACCACAAGATCAAAATCTTCCTTCCCTAGTTTTTGAACGATTTTCGTCCTATCCAAACTTGAAAATTTAATATTCTCTTTCATTATCTATGTTTAGCAATTTTTATTTCTTTGTTTTTTTGTGCAGACGGTAAAGCTCAATTTATTTATTGGACATCTTCCCAATTTTTTGTCCGCTCCACCGCTTTCTGCCAAGTGGCATATAATTTTTCTCTTTTCACTACTTCAAAGGTAGGCGTAAACACCCGTTCAATAGGCCTGTTTTTACTGATATCTTCCTGTGTCCATAAACCAACGGTAATGCCTGCCAAGAAAGCCGCACCCATGGCCGTAGACTCAATAACCTCTGGACGATGTACTTCGGTATCTAAAATATCTGCCTGAAATTGCATCAAATAGTTATTGGCGCATGCACCGCCATCTACCCGTAAGTTTTTTAACGCTACGCCCGAGTCGCGTTCCATGGCCTTAAGAATATCCTTGGTTTGATAGGCCAAGGACTCCAAGGTAGCCTTGGCTAAATGAGCCTTTCCGGTATCACGTGTGAGTCCAAAAATGGCCCCTCGGGCATACATGTCCCAATAAGGGGCACCCAAACCGGCAAAGGCAGGAACTACGTACACCGAATTTTCTCCAACTACGGAATTTGCCAAGGCATCCGTTTCCTTGGCATCCTTAATTAATTCCAATCCGTCTCTAAGCCACTGTATGGCGGCCCCCGCTATAAAAATACTACCTTCAAGCGCATAATTTATCTCTCCATCAAGTCCATATGCAATCGTTGTCAATAATCCGTTTTCCGAAAATTGAGGTTCGGAACCTGTATTCATTAACATAAAGCAACCTGTTCCGTAGGTATTTTTCGCTGTTCCTTTTTCAAAACAGGCCTGACCAAAAAGTGCCGCTTGTTGATCACCGGCAATTCCGGTGATAGGTATAGAGACCCCGTCAAGCATATAGTCCCCAAAGTGATATCCAGATGGTTTTACTTGGGGTAACATGCTTTCAGGAATGCCCAACTCTTGCAATAGTTTAGTATCCCAATCTAGCTTTGATATATCGAATATCAAGGTTCTTGAAGCATTGGTATAATCGGTTACGTGCGATTTACCTTCTGTCATATTCCAAATTAACCAGGTATCTACCGTACCAAAAAGTAAATCCCCCTTTTTGGCTTTTTCCTTTGCTCCTTCTACATGGTCCAAAATCCATTTGATTTTTGTGCCTGAAAAGTAGGAGTCTATGACCAACCCAGTTGTTTTTCTCACATAATCGGTTAGACCATTTTTTTTGAGGTCTTCACAAATGTCGGCGGTACGCTTATCTTGCCAAACAATGGCATTATAAACAGGTTTGCCCGTGTTCTTATCCCATACCAAAGCCGTTTCTCGCTGGTTGGTGATACCAATGCCTTTAATTTCCTTAATAGCTACACGCTCGTTTTCAAGAAGCTTTCGCAAAACGTTCATTTGGGATTGCACAATCTCCATGGGATTATGTTCTACCCATCCTGGTTTGGGAAATATCTGAGGGAATTCCTCTTGTTGCATTCCAACAATAGTTCCCTGCTTATCAATAAGAAGTGCTCGGGAACTTGTGGTGCCCTGATCTAAAGCGATAATATATGATTGTTGCATAAAAAAGCCGATAAGAACCTCAAAGATAAACGTTTATATCCCTATTTCAAAAGTTAGGATTTACTCTATCGTTATCGTAATAGTAGTTTCGGTACCCAGGGTGTCCACAACGGTAATTTTATGTTTTCCAACAGAAGGGGTTATCCCAATTTCATGAAAATTTTTGGTCTGCTGAAGGAAGGTATCATCCAGATACCAAAAAACGATCGCCCCAGGTGTGGCGTGTATTAATTTTAATATCAGTTCATTTTTATCCCCTTCAAAATTCTTGGTCAACGTAATTCGGCTTCCATCCTTTGGGTATACAAACTCCATAAGTGGCATATCTGTACTTTTACAATTTGACCGATAGGGAGGAAGAGGCCTATAGGTGGGATGTATCTTTTTATAATAAAATTCCATGAGCGGAGGCAAAACAAACCAAGTTAGTCTGTTCATATCGGCAAGATTTTCACATGAAGAATTTACCCTGAATTGGGTTTCATCATCCAAATGTATGATCTGATGGTAACCGCAAGCTCGTATGGAGTTTTGCTTGTTAGGAATACTTATTGTTTTCTTTGGACATATGTCCCTGGCCAAAAAACCGCTTTGTACACAAACCTCCACTTCTTTAAATTCATCATAGGGTTTCAAAAACCAATTAGCTCGTGGTAAAACATCGAATACATCGAACAGAATAGGAGCTGCGCTACCCACACCGGAAACATTGGGCCTTCCTTCCCCATCGGCATTCCCCACCCAAACACCGACAACATGTTTTTTGGTGATCCCGATAGCCCAAGCATCCTTGTTTCCAAAACTAGTTCCCGTTTTCCACGCAATTTCCTTGGAGGAATCATAAAACTCCCATGATTCGTTTCCCTCCGGACGATTCACTTCCTTCATAGCTTCAAAAGTCAAATAAATACTTCCGGCATCAAATTGGGTTTTTTGTGTAGAGACCGATCCAAAGTTTACATCTTGGCCTTTTCTATATATAGGTTCTGCGAATTCCTTTGAATAATACTCGCTAGAACTATTATTATAATGATTAATGGTTCCTGCCATTGCCGCATAGGTCTTGCACAAATCCCATAGGTTACTCTCGGCACCACCAAGAATAAGGGTGAGACCATAGTGGTCGGCCGATTTATTAATCCCTTTAAGTTTAAAAAAATCCAATTGGTCTCTAAACTTCTTGAGTCCATAGGACTGTAACAAACGAACTGCGGGAATGTTCAATGATCGCGCCAGTGCTTTCTTTGCAGGTACCGCCCCACTATAATCCTCATTAAAATTTTCAGGGGTATAGCCCGCTATTTGAGTAGGCACATCTGCCACCAACATATCCGGTAGTAACTCACCCGCATCTAACATGGCGGCATACAGTAACGGTTTTATTAAGCTGCCCGTGCTGCGATAGGCATGTACCATATCCACATCTTTCTGATGTTCCTCGTCGGTCGGGGTATTGCCGACATAGGACAATATCCCACGGGTATCAACATCCATAATGAGAACAGCGGCATTATGTACCTGATTTTGTTTTAGGCCGTTGTAATATTTACGTACAATGGCATTAACATTTATTTGCAGGTTTTTGTCTACGGTAGTCGATATACGTTTGCCTTTATTTCTTTTTGAGACGTACGCTGTTAAATGTGGGGCTATTTTGGGCAAAGGAAATGGTTTTTGAGGCAACTCCTCCAATAAGGCCAATTGATACGTGGTACTATCCAATATATCATTGCTTAGCAGCTTTGCCAGTAATCTGTTCCTTTTAGCCAACAGTCTTTCCTTGTTTTTCCCGGGATAGATTAAACTTGGGGCATTGGGTAGTACGGCCAAAGTAGCCGCCTCCGCCCAAGATAATTGATGGGGTCCGATTCCAAAATAGCGCCAAGCGGCAACATCCAATCCAACCACATTACCTCCATAGGGGGCATTGCTGGCATACATGTTCAGGATTTCTTTTTTGGAATACCCTATTTCCAACCTTGTTGCTAAAATCAGTTCAATTCCTTTTTCAAAATAGGTACGCTTTTTTTGGTTTCTGGACAGTCGTATTACTTGTTGCGAAATTGTACTACCTCCCCTTATTATTCTTCCGGCGGCTATATTGGTTCTCAGGGCTCTAGCCATAGAGACCGGATTAAATCCAGGGTGTTTATAAAAATGGGCATCCTCAAATTGCAATACACAAACCTCAAATCTGTAGGGTATGCTATCCATTGCCGGGAACCGCCACTGACCATCATCGGCAATCCTTGCCCCCAAAAGTAGACCTTGTCTGCTCTCAACGACAGTTGCGGTAGGGGCATTAAAAAGCTGTTGGGGGAGACAAAAATAATAGGCGATCACCAGGCTTAAAAAAACAAGTAGTTTTTTAGGGTGCTTTTTTACGAACAAAACAATCTTTTCCACTACTAAGAAGAATCTACTTTGTAAACTCATACTCCCGTTCTACAACACATATTCTCACTTTATACCAAGAGTACCAATCCCGAATCCCTTTTTGCTGTGCGAACAAATGATCCGTATGTGCTTTCCATTGGGCAATAGCTTCCAGACTTTCCCAATAACTGATGGTAAGGCCTATGGTTTCCCTAGCGCTTTCAAAATCAAGATACCCAGGTTGTTTTTTTGCCAAATCCTCCATTTGTTTGGCCATTTGCGCATAGCCGTGATCACCATCTGTTCTGGTCGAGGTGAAAATGACCGCATAGTATGGTTTCTTGACATCCATATTAATCAATATATTCCTTTTCCATAAAATAATTGACCAGTGCTTCCTTCATTAAAACCGACTGTTCTCCCGCCTTTAATGGGGGTAATTCTTCCTTTATCGTATAATGTGGCCAACCGTCCTCGTCAAAAAAATCGAATTCGTAGTATCCATAAGGTTCCAACAAACGGCAAATGGCAATATGCATAAGGTTTAGCTTTTCATCTTTTTTATACTTTTTATGGTACTGACCCAATTCCTGAACACCTACCAAATAGATAATGGCATCTAATTCTAAAGTATCACCATCCGCAAATTGTGCCGATAATTTAATGACCAGTTGGTCCCATCTTTCCTTTAACTGTATATCCCTTGCCATATTGAATTTGAAAATTCAAATGTACGAATCAAAGTTTTATATTTGCGAAAACAGATGCCATGGGGTTTTTGGATATTGTTATAGGACTACTGCTGGTTTGGGGGCTTTATAAAGGACTCAAAAATGGCCTTTTTGTTGAGATTGCTTCCATTATTGCATTGGTTGCCGGACTGTTCGGAGCCATTCATTTCTCCTATATCGCGGGGGATTACCTTTCCAAAAACATGGAATGGAACGAACGTTATATTAATCTGACCGCTTTTATCATCACTTTTGTTATCATTGTTCTCTTGGTTCATGTGGCGGGTAAGTTTTTGACCAGAATAGCCGATTTTGCCATGCTGGGACTATTGAACAAAATAGCTGGAGGTATATTTGGAGCTTTAAAAATTGCCGTTATACTAGGTGCGTTGTTTGTATTCTTTGAAAGGGCAAACGGTTCATTGAAAATTATTAAAGAGGACACCCTTGTCCAATCTATGCTGTATACTCCGGTAAAGGATATAGGCGCTCTTGTTTTTAGTTATGTTTTAAAGGAAGAGCATAACGCAGAATAAACCATGGGAACACCACTTTTAGATGCATAACGATTTAAGTGAAACGTTTTGTCTCTTGATTATTGAATAACCTCAACCCATTTTCCTTTGGTACGGACCACATAATCATTATCGTACATGGCCTCTGCCTGGATACCTGGCAAATAATACCTTCCCAAATAAGATGCATTCAACAAAATGCGAAAGGTCTTGGATTCCTTTTTGTTCAAATCAAAATAGAAGTTGGCTCGGTCGTCCCTTATATCCGTATGGTCTACCTTGTTCTGGGCAAAATCTCCAAAATCCGTAAAACGGGTGTTTACAATTTCCCATCCACTGGGAAAAATTTCCATAAGGGCCATATCCTTTATATGGTTCGCAGTTGTATTTGTTAGGGTTACCTCTGCTATGAAATCCGTTCCTTGAGTTACGGCGGAAACATCCAGAGGCGAGCCGTCCCTATTCTTGAATTTTATGTTCGCGGCAAGATTGCGCTGTACTTCTTTTTCCTCTCCCACCGGAAGAATTCCATTGTTGATTATGCTGACGTAAAGCGTGTTTCCGGATTCATTTTTAACCGTAATGGCATTGCTCCCTTCTTTTACGTTCAAGGTCTTAACGGCCAATGTTTTTCCAGTGCTTACATTTACTACCGTACCATTGACCGTTACACTGGCCTTTATGCCTTTACCACCGACCATTGTAGCAAACTTGGCCATGGCCATTAAACTATAAGATGTACTTTGGGTGCTCATATAAGCCCTATTGTTTAAACTTTGTGCTACGGTTTTGGCCATTTGTTGGGCCTTTGTTTTATCCTTGAGCAAAATAAAGGTTTCCAATGCCATGGCCCTATTACGTGCAGATGAGCCGTAGGTGTAATGATCATATTTACGGTTGTCAAAATCCAACTTTGCGCTACCCAGTAATTGCCTCGCTACACCGACCTGACCTATTAGCGCGTAGGAAGCCGCCAATCTATATGTTGCCTCATTGGATATATTGGAAGTTTCGCGCAATCTGTTCATGGAAGCCACATCCGCATTACCTGAAAGCGCCAGTGTATATAATCTATAGGCTTGCGCCAGATCCGACGTATTTGTTCCCGATCTCCATTGTTTTGTGGTTTGTCTTTGGTAAGATACCCAAGCAGATTTAAATCCGATAGGCAAGACATATCCCTTCTTTTCCGCTTCTAACAAAAAGTGCCCGGCGAAGGAAGTTCCCCAATCGTTGGCATGGTTTTGACCGGACCAATACGAAAACCCTCCATTGGGCAATTGATACCTCCCTAAGCGTTTTATGGCACTTTCCACATTCCTTTGAACACTTTGTTTCTTATTCGATGTAAAATCAAAAATATCTGTTAGGAACAACTGGGGAAAAGCTGCCGAAGTTGTCTGCTCCACGCATCCATGGGGATAACGAATAAGATATTGCATTCTACCGTTAAAGTTCATTGGAGGCAAGGTGGAAAATTCCACTTGACCAGAATTACTACCCGTTATACCAAAGGTTTCCAAATTGAAACGCTTACTACCATTGGCATCCAAAACAATATCCTCTACCGTCGTACTTATTGGATTGGGGTTCACCACATCTATCGGTACTTCAAAAGAAGCACTTTCTCCATTACCGGAGGCCTGCACTATCACTTTTCCAATTCCTTTAAAATCTGACACATTTAATTGAAAATATGCCATTTTTTCATCGGGTCGATCAAAAGAAAGTACCTGTGAAGCACTACCATCAACCGTAAAGGCCTTATCTTTTTTTATGGTCACCTTGACATTTTTAATCTTTTTTTCCATGGCAAAGACGGTAACCGGCAAAGTTACTTTCTCGCCGGGTGTTATCTTTCGTGGTAACGAAGCCAATACCATCAATGGCTTACGTACGGGTGTCGTCTTTTCCGCTACACCGTAAGCCTCCTTTTTTACATCTCCTGCGATAACCATGGTCCTAACGGACCCTATATACTTTGGGATTCTAATGTCATGGGATTTTGTCATCCCTTCTTTGAGTTCAAAGGGCCCTAAATACACCACCATGGGTTTGAATCTATTGGCTTTTTTGTTTTTTGCCCCGGCGATCTCACCGTCACCACCTATTGTAAAAACTTGATTTATTCTACCGCCAAAAGCACCGATGACATCATCGTATACGTCCCAAGTTTTCACCCCTAAAGCTTCATGGGCATAGAACGTATTCCATGGGTTAGGAGTTTTGAATCGGGTCAAATCCAATAGCCCCTCATCAACAATGGCGATACTATAGGTCATTGCTTTTCCCTGTTTCTCCTTTATTTTTAAAGTTATACGCTCCTCTGGCCGTAAAACGTCTGGCATGGAAATCTCTGGTTGTAATTTGGTGGCGGGGTTTTCCACGGCTATGGCAGATACACCATATAAGCGTAAAGGCGAATCATTGAGGGAGGTTGCATGGGGTTGTAACAAGGTGATGTTTATAAAAACGTTGGGCGTATATAATTTAGTAATGGGCAATGTAAATTTGGTCGCTCCCTTTTCCGTTTCCACCCAACGCGAATCCAAAACTTCACTGCCATTCTCAACAGTAACCAAAGCCCTCCCATTTTCAGAACTTGGAAAAGTAACGGTTGCGCGCTCTCCTACTTTATACTTTTCTTTGTCCGTCGAAAACACCAACATTGTGGCTGCCGAAGGGTCATTTTTTCGGGATTTCCCCGCCCATCCAGGCCAATCTATGTATATAGTCTTACCAGTAGCATGGCCACCATTGGGATCTTCCACCCTTACCAGATAACGCCCCCATTCTGGATACTTTAATTCAAAAGTAAAAGAACCTTTTCCATTGGGTGACGTACTTAAGGTCTCTTCAAAAACTTTCTCCCTATAGCTACTGCTACTGAAATCTGATAGGTTATCAGCCGAAGTATCCCACCACCATCTCCAATTTATCTTATGAACGGTTACCTTGAGATTCTTCGCCATTTTAGGATTTCCTTTTTCGTCTACCGATACTATTTCGAATTTGTGTTTTACATCGGTCAACAACATCCCTCGCGCTTTGTCTCCCTTAGGTGCGTTAAGTCCAATATAGGTCTTAAAGGGAGAATATGGTTTTGTAAATACGTCCGTGCTAAAATCCCCTCCATTTTCATAAACTTTGGTAATAAATGCAGCGTTCAACATTCCAGGAGCCGTGCCGGTAAGTTGCGGATTTACGGAAAAACTGGCTTTTCCTTCCCCATCTACCTTCGTATTGAATATTAACTGATCTTCAGTGGAAAAGCTGCGTGAAGGATCATCAAATATATATCCGGGGAATGTTTTAAAACTTGTGGTCTTCGGATTGAATTTTGCCGTAATATCCGCCTTGAGATTTTTAGCTACAGCCCCGTGTAACCACTTTACCTCCAATTCACCCTTTATAGGTTTGGTACCCGATAGAAGTTTATCCTTAAAATCCGTTTTTATTTTAAGCCGGTTCGGTTTTATGGTTTCTATTTTCAGGGTTTTGGTAAACGATGCCCCACCTACCGACACTTTGGCCATCCAATTTCCCGTAGATGCATTTTCATCCGTACTTAAAGTAAAATTGTAAAAATGATTTAGTCCACCAGACTTTACCTCCCGCTGCACTATTTTATTGTAAGGGTCCAACAACTCCAATTTCACCGGGTGGTTTTCCGGTAATTTATTGGCGTTATCGTTCAGCATAAAGGAAAGAAAAATGGTATCTCCTGGCCTCCAAACACCACGTTCGCCAAAAATAAATCCCTTGATTCCTTTCTGCAGCTCCACTCCCGAGACATTGAACTTACTTACGGAAAGCGCATTTCCATCGTTTAATTTTACATAGGTTTTTTGGCCATTGTTTTCCGCTATGGCAAAATAGGCCAAATTATCTGCGTCAAAAATGGAAGTCCCGTCAGCGTCGGTCACTACATGACCCAAAGCTTGTTGTTGAAAATTGTAAAAAGTGACCTTGGCGCCTGCAACAGGATTTGCATTCAAAATATCGTTTACAGCAACGAAATAGCTCTTGTTCAGCCCTTTTTTTATAGTTACGCCAAGATCTGTGGCCAATACATTAATACCTACTTTTTTATCATAGTAGTATGAGCTATGGCAGGGGTTTTCCCTTTCATTCCAATCATATCCATAATAGTTATCATAGTAATTCTCCGAACCGTCCCAAAAGCTATTTTCCACTTCATTGTCAAAATCTATCTCCTCTGCCGAATCCCCTTCAAAATTAGTATCATCACATCTAAAATTGCTATATGATGGCTTGTAGTCGAGTTCTACCCTATATATGGCCCCTACTTCCGGAGCTATCAAAGATTTTAGATCCAAAGCATGTGCGGCCCATTTTCCATTGTTAACGGATAAGTTATTTTGGAGTTTGATCTTTTTTGTAACGATAGGCCTAGCCACCGATCTTAAATTATAACTACCACTTAAATCGTTACCCTGCAGGAACTGAAGGATATTATTTTCATATATCTTAAATACGGATACATCTATGGCCTTTAGATTTACCGCCTCAAAATTAATTTTTAGATTGCTGGATGACGGTAATATATTACCATTGGAGAGCATTCGCACCTCTGGGTTCAATTGTTCAAAGGCAATACGTTCCTGAAATTTAGTTTTCAACTTATAGCCATCAATACTCTGAATACCTTCAAAAATTTCCAATTGTAAAGTCCCTTTCATATCCTTGGAGGGATACATTTTTAAGGTATTTCCATCCGTGGAGTATCTAGGCGCGTCCTCACCTTCCAAAACAACAAGACCTTTAAAATTCTGGTCTCTTTTAAGCGGGTCCGAAAAATTAATAAGCACAGTTCTATTCTCTGAAACGTC